>CAZSOM010000017.1:5136-13269 GCA_964608295.1 uncultured Candidatus Cloacimonadota bacterium | reverse complement strand
TTGTTGAAACCGGCTTGAAGATAAGGTTGGTAATTATTATATTGCCCTGTTCTATCACTTGATCTAAGAAAAGCAATATTTACACCTTTTTTTGAATAAAACAGCGGCTCGTATGCTTCATAAGAATTAGCACCAGAACCGGAATAGCGAATTCCATATTGATCAAGCGTATTCTGAGTTTCCAGCATACCTTCCAACATGTAATCACTTGTATGATTATTTGCCAGACAGACAAGGTCAATGCCAGCATAGGCGAGTCCTGCCGCATTATCGGGTGAACCTTTAAAATAAATCGTTTTAGTTGGATGATGTGTATTGTGTGTTGTTAACGGGCATTCAAGATTTGCAACTGTAATATCAGCATCCTCACCTAAAATTGATAAAGTTGGCTCAAAAATAGCTTCAACTCCGAGAGTCGGAATAATCCCACCACCGTTTTCATAAGCACGACCCAGCATGATATCACCAACAAAATTAATTGTTAGAGGGAAAGAGGAAGGTCCTTCCTCAACATCTATCTGGCAGGTTTCATAACCAATTTGTTCGGTATCATCAGTCACCTGAAGATGAATTGTATACGAATGGTCATCTTCAACTATGAAAGTATGTACGGGATTTTGCAAAGTACTGGTTGAATCATCTCCAAACATCCAGAAAAAAGTATGATCGTTGCTGTCAGGGTCTGTAACTGTGCTATAGAATTGTACATTCACACTGCGCAGATCATCGGAATTCCTGTATACAGAACTAATATCATAATTTATCTCAACTTCAGGAGAAAAAGGTAGATCTTCAGTGATATCGTAGATATTATCAAAGTATACAATCCCGCTGTCATAATCGTTGTCATTAACAAATATTAGTTCAGTTATTTGAGGTAAGTATTCAAACCATGAGAACCAGTCATCGGCAATTGGAAGCTGAATATTATTCCATACTCCTTCTTCAAAGGCTCCCTGGTTTACTGGGATCCATTCTTCAATGTTCACCAATTCTGAACCATCAATAGAGTAGAACAACTCATTCATTCCATCACCAAAACCAATTCCTTGAATCTCCCCTTTGTCCTCTACAAAACAAGCAATTTCCCAGACATAATTTTCCTCAACAGAGACAGGAGCAATTTCCTCAACCTTCCAGGTATTTCCATGAAGCTTGAGAGCGTATTGTGAAAGTTGGTTGAATGTATTTTCAGTTGTTAATTCCCAACCATCGGGTTCCAAATCCTGAGACGGATAAGAGTATAAAGTAATTTCTCCAGCTTCAAAGTCTTCAACAGGTATTTCGCGATCATAGGCATAAATTATTGAGTTTAGTATTACCAAAAGCATTAGTAAAAATAATTGTTTATATTTCATGATCTACTCCTAATTAACTAATTCAATTTCAAATATTTAAATCTAGATGAATTTTGACAAGGTTTTATCCATTCTTACAGTTTACACAAATATTGACAGAAATATTGATTCTTAAAAGATACCATTAATGAATAAGATAGTATTGTTTTTCTTAAAGAAATATATTTCATCCCCAAAAAGAGAATGGATGCGGTTTGACTCTGTTTTCATGGTCATTGGAATAATAATCTCTGTTGCTACACTTACAGTTGCACTTTCAATATTTGAAGGTTATGAAACTGTATTAAAAGATACAATACTTGGAGTAAATTCTCATATATATTTTTTTAACTCAGGTGAAGGAAAGCTATCTAAACAAGATGTGCAGCAAATTGAAACTGAACTTAGGAAGAATGATAAAGTTGAAAATTCATCTGCCATGATCATTTCCCAGGTAATGGCAGCGAATGGAAAAAGAATTAAAGGTTCTATTGTTCGTGGTATAGATTGGGAACAAGAGGAACTTCCAAGTAAATATAAACAATATATATTTGAAGGCACTTGGAAACTTGATAAAGAGAATTCTGCTGTGTTAGGTTATAAACTTGCAAATGAGTTAAACTTAAAGTTGGGAGATGAATTCAAGCTTGTTAGCCCGATGGATTCAAAAGTTACGCCAATGGGCTTGAAACCAAAAGAGGAGAAATTTACTTTAGTTGGTTTATATAGATCCGGGATGTATGAATATGATAGTAAATTCATTTTTATAGATATAGATGAGATGCGTGAATTTAACTCTATGGAAAATGAATATACAATGGTGGAAGTGAAGCTAAAGCATGATTGGATTGAAAAAGCTGACTACATAGCATATACTTGGGAACATGAATTTGATTATCAATACCAGGTAACTTCATGGATTGATTTCAATAGTGGTTTATTCTCTTTATTGAAAATAGAAAAATGGGTTATCTTCATTATTTTAAGTTTTCTAGTACTAATCGCTTCTTTTAATGTTGTAAGTTCTGTATCCACTTCAATAATTGAAAAACGTACTGAGTTAGGCATATTAAAAGCTTACGGAGCATCAAATATAATACTACAAAAAATATTTGTTGGGAAAACCTTGATATTAGCTTTGTTATCTGTTTCGTTTGGTCAGATATTGGGAGTACTTATAGCGAAATTATTAAGCTGGCAGAAGTTTTTTGTCTTAAAAGGTGAAGTCTATTTCTTAGATACAATTAACATAAAATTCGGATTTATTAGTTGGATTATCATTTTGGGAGTTTCAATTCTGATAGTGCTAGCAGCTTCGTTGATACCACTTAGAAATATTTCGAAGTTGAATATTACCAATATAATCAGGAAAGCATAATTATAAGTTTTGGAGATAAGATTTGAGTTTAATAAAAATTAAGCAGTTAAAGAAAAGTTACAATGAAGCATCAGGTATATTAGAAGTCCTAAAAGGAGTAGACCTTGAGATAAATCCCGGTGAAATGATTGCGATCACAGGAGAATCAGGAAGTGGTAAAAGTACCCTGCTTCATATAATGGGAATGCTTGATAGTTTTGATTCAGGTAAGATTTTTTATTCTGGGAAACAGATAAAAATGAAAGATAATGACCTGAATGAATTTCGGAATAAACGAATTGGATTTGTATTTCAATCTCATTATCTTTTAGAAGATTTCACAGCAGAAGAAAATGTTGCGATGCCAATGTTTCTGGCAACGAAGGATTTTAAGAAAAGTGTAATTGAATCCAGAAAATTGTTAGAAGCGCTTGATCTCGGAAAAAGATTAAACCATTATCCAAATCAATTGAGTGGTGGAGAGCAGCAGAGAGTTGCAGTTGCAAGAGCATTGATCAACTCTCCTGAGATTATCTTTGCCGATGAACCGACAGGTAATCTTGATTCCAAGCATAGCAATGAATTGATAAACCTGTTGATGAATTTAAATAAAAAACAAGGACAAACTTTTGTAATTGCTACACATAATAAAGAAATTGCAAGTAAAATGGATAGATGTTTAGTGATTGAGAATGGCATTTTAAGAGAAGCGTAATAATAAGCTTTAAATAAAAATGAGAAAGAAAACCTGGTTATTGATAATAGTTCTTATCGTCTTCATTATTAATATTACTTTTTTTGTATTAGTGAGAATGGCAAAGGTAGATAAAGCTGTTCAAACCAAGATCACAAATCAATTGTCTAAAACATTGAAAGCAGAAATTAAAATTGATGAATTTACTTTCAACGACAAACAAGTGAATATTTCCGGAATTGAAATTAACAGTCCGGGAAAATACAATTTAAAAGTAAACCAGCTTTATGTTGAATATGATTTAATAAAACTCATCTTCTCAAAATTTAAGAATCTAAAAGCAATATCTCACATTAAGCTTTATGATCCTGTCTTTTCTCTTACTCTAGTACCAAGTACAAAGGAAGAAGGAAGTAGTGATTTTATCATTCCCGATATTACTGAGTTCTTCAAACTATTCAATATTTATAATGGAAAATTACATATTGAATATGAAGATGACAACATCAAAATTGCTGATAATTGGCAGAATATTAACTTAGCAATTATTAATACTAAAAGTTCTGATATTACTTTAAATGCAAATTCAGGAGAAGGTGCACACATAAATTTATCGGGTATTTTGGACAACGGCAATTTAATTAATTCAAATTTAGAAATTAAAAATTATAAACCAGCTACTTTGGAAATATCAGAATTAGATTCTTTTGGATTCATGCTCGATACTCAAGTGAGTTATGCGGAAGATAATCTTAAATATTATGCTAACATAAAAAAAATCAAGGCAGAACTACTTGAGAAAAAAGCATCAATTGATTCAGTTTTAATCTCAGGAAACGAAGATCGAGCAATTATTACACTACACAACTTTTATTTGGACGAAAACAAGATAGAAGGAAAAGCTTCAATTTACAATACTCTTTCAAATAAAAGAACAATTGAAGCTGAGCTAGCAACAAACGATATTCCACTGCAAAATTACATTGATCAAGTTACTGGGAATGTGAATGCAAAGTTTAATATTTCAGGTAAGATAGATAAGCCTGATATTATTGCAAAACTAAATTCAAATGAACTTGTTGCTGGAGATCAAGCCTTAAAAGATATTGAAATTTCAGCCCAACTAAAAGATGATCTTATTGAATTGGAATTAATTAATTCTGTTTGGGAAGAGAACCAGATAATTGGAAGTGGTTATTATAAATTTGGTGATAAGTTGCATCTTGATATTAAATCTCATAATATGCTTTGGCAAAGGGGAGATCTTCGAATTTCTGGAAACCTTTTTTCAACATTCAGTTACCAGGATTCTCCAGAAATTTTTGTTAATCTTGATGATATAAAAATTCAATCTAATTCAGTTAGATTTGCAGATATGAATTTGAAAATAAACTTGATTGATGAAGATCTTGCAGTTGATCTAACGCATCCTGCTAATGATATCGGATTTTCCTGTATTGGAAATATTAAAGCTCAAGAGCTAAGAGCAAAATTGAAAATAAGAAGTTTAGATTTGAGCTCTTTTTTAAATGGGACATCACTACCAATTCTTACAGGAGAAGTTGCAATTGAAGCCAATCAATACAGCATTGTAGCTAATTTTAATATTATGGTTTATGACCGGGATTACGGGAAACTGGGAGGAAGGTTAAAGTCGGATGTTGTACTTGATCTTTCTAATAATCATTCACTTATTAATTTGCGAACCTATAATGCCAAGTATAATTATGAACCTTTTAGAGTAGAACTTTTGGCAAAAGGCTCACTGGATAGTCTTCATATCAAGCATTTTCATTTAAATAAAAAAGTTAATATAGATGGTTGGATCAAAAGGACTCCGGAAATAAAATACGGATTGTCATTGCATGGGGAAGAACTGAAGTTAAAAGAATTCACGAAATATTTTATGGAATATGATACTTCTCAGCAGATCAATGGGAATCTTAGCTTTGGTGTTAGTATCGATAATCTGGAGGAAGGTTCTGTAGATGGGAAATTAGCTCTTAGTGATTTCAAGCTGGGTGATATGACTGAACTTCAGGCAGAGTTAAATCTGACAGGAAATAATTCCATAATCAAACTTCAAGATGGGTCTATTAAATCAAATGATCAGGAGATCATTAAATTACTCGGTGAGATGACTCTTAAACCTGAAATAAAGATAACAGCAAATGGATTTATTGATTCTCTTCAACTCGCTGATCTTCTTCCAGAGGAAAAGTTGCAAGGTTTAATCAAAGGTGGAGTAGAATTTTCCAGTAGCAAAAAAAGTAACGAACTTCAATTGGGTCTTGTTATTAATAATCTACAATTTAACAGGTTCAATGCTGAACATGTAAAGTTTGATCTTTTACAAAAAGATAGTTTGCTTATCGTAAACGAAATTAAATGTTTCAAAGAAGATTCATTTAGCCTAAACTCACAAGGTGCCATTGGCTATAATGTGTTGAATAGCAAATCTTTTACGGATACTAGTAATGTTTCCATACAATTCGAGGGTGATTTATTAAAGCTTTTAGCGGATCAGACAAAAGAGATAACCAATGCTGGTTCTAAAGCTGAATTCGATTTTAAAGTAGGAACTCGAGACAGTAAAATCTTTATTGAAAAGGGAAATTTCTCTTTAACAAAAGGATCTTTAAAAATAAAGAATCAACCTGAGGAAGTAGATAAAATAGCTCTTAAATTTGGGATCATAGACAATACTTTCAAGATTGATAAATTCTCGTTCCGGATGGGTGAAGGTAAATGCCACATCTCAAACGAAATAAATAATAATGAAGAAGATTTCATTTTAGGAACTCTCAACTTAGGTAAGATCCTGATCAAAACAAATGAGAAAGGTATACTAATTAACATGCCTGGATACATACCTGAGAATAATGTGGCAAAAGTAGTAATTGCAGGAAGAAACAGCGAGAATTTTGAAGTGATCGGTCCCTTTGAAGATATAATGTTGATCGGTGATCTGAATGTGTCAAATGGTGGTGCTATCTTTCCGCCTAATACAGAAAATTTATTAAAATTGTTTAATACGGTAAGAGAGAAAAAGGAAAGTGAAGATGTGGCACTTCCGTTGAGTTTTGACTTAATGATCAATTTGGGAGAAAATGTAAAATACGTAACTTACCCTGTTGAGATAAAAGTTAATCCTGGTGGATATTTGAATATTATTTATAAAAATGAAAAATTCACGATCCAGGACGCACTGTTTATTGCAGAAGAAGGGTCTGTAGATATATTTGGAACTAAAATGAGTTTAGATTACCTCCAGGTTCAACTTAGTCGATTCACAGAAGGTGCCAATATTTCGGGAACTTTTTATAAGAAGACAGCTGATGGTTCTTTGATAACGCTAAATATTTACAATGAAGTAGCAGATAATGATGAAGTAGGAACTCTGAAGTTTTCTCTCAATAGTGATAATTCCAGCGACAGAATTACAGATATTTTAGCAAAACTTAGATACAACAGATCAATGGAAGATATATCGGCAGATCAGAGGAAAACATTGTTACAGGATGAAGTTATTCAAATTGCTGGTATGGGTTTGGAAAGTGCTGTTATGGATCCACTTTTATCACCTGTAGAAAACTGGATTAGAAAAACTTTGAGGCTTGATTATTTTCATTTGCAAACAGACCTTGTTCAAAATCTTTTTGCCAGTTATTCTTCTGAAGATAAATCTGAGTATGAATTTCAAGAAGATACTAATGACATTGCTAAATTCTCTTCTGAAATATTTTTAAATAACTTGTCGATAAGCATGGGAAGGTATTTGAATCGAAATCTCTTTATTGATTACGAAACAAGAGTAGAAAGATCTCAGGATGTTGCTCTAGAATCTGATATGGGTATATTTCATGAATTTTCTTTAAGATATCAGTTGCCCTTCAAATTTAGGATTGTATATAGATATGAAATACTGCCATTCACAAAGGAAAATCCGCATGAGATCATGCTGGAAAGATCATTTAAATTTTGAAAAATTATCTAATGCTTTGTATTTGAATAATTTAGAATATAGTTTATTTTTTCAAAACAGTTTTCAATTTAATTACTATTTCTTTATTTTTAGATCCACTTGTAGTTACTGAAGTAGTGCCACCAAAGCTCTCAATTAATTTTTTAATAATATGTATTCTAATGCCGCTATGAGCAGCTTTAGCTTCTAGGAGCTCTTTATCATGTTGATTCTTATCTCGTTTATCTGAAAATCCCAAACCATTATCTATATACTTAATAAAGCATTGCTCATTATCCACTGAAATTGTAATATCAATTTGGGAAGAATTTCCTATTATAATGGAATTAGTAATTAAGTATGTGAATACTATCTCTAAAGTATCCTCAGCAATTACTTTGCAGTTGCCATGTATGTTAAATTTAATATCTGGGAAATTAAGTATGACATTATTCAGCAAATTAATCATGTCAATTTTTTGTAGTTTTGAATCTGTTTCTAAATTTATACTTGATTCATAATCCTTAAAATAAGTGATTGTAGCTAAGCTTTTCTTTACTCTTTTTTCAATTTCATCGAGCATCTCAACCTTGGACGATTTTCTATAGATATTAACTGCGCTGCGGATAACTGTAAAATCATTAGAAAGATCATGACGAATAATACGATTTAGCATTTTCAGTTGATTACGACTCATCTTCAAGCTTTTTTCAATCTGCTCTTGTTCAGCAATTGATTTTTTCAGCTTTTCAATTTCTTTCACTATCTCACTTTTGAACAT
>CAZSOM010000017.1:0-5126 GCA_964608295.1 uncultured Candidatus Cloacimonadota bacterium | reverse complement strand
CAATTTCTTCTAATAATTGTACTCTGTCCTGATTAGATTTTTTCATGTTCTCACCTATTAATTTTAAATATATGATACAAAAATAATAACTTAATTAATAATATTTTAAGAGGAATCTTTTTCTACGTCAATTTAATGGATTATTTACCATTAATTAAAATCTTGAATTCTGTAACTACTAATCCTTTAAGTAAAAAACGAATTTATTACCGGTTCTATATCGTAAACTTCAACTGGCTTCTCAAAATAAGCAAAATGTTTAACTTCTTGGGCTTTCTTATAAAAGTCACTCTCTGTATACCCGGTCATAAATATAATTGGAATATACTTATACCCAATAATTTTTTTTGCTGCTTCTATTCCGTCAATTTTTCCAGAGAGATTTATGTCCATTAAGACTACATCAGGATTTTTTTCTTTTACTTCAACAATTGCTTCTTCACCAGAAGCGACAAAGCTGCAAACGTCATAACCATCGAGTTCCAATTCCATCTTTAAACACTGAGCGATTATAGCTTCATCTTCAGCGATCAGAATTTTGATTTTATCCATTTTATATCCTCTCTTTGTGTAAATTATCTTTAAGCTTAATATGCCATTTCAACCCATTTTCAGAATCATATCTAACTTTACCTTTTAACTGAAATTTGATAAGATCAAACATTGTTTGAAGACCCATTGTATTAATACTAGCTAAATCAATGTCTTCTGGAATTCCAATACCATTATCACCTAGAAGGATATTGATTGTATCATTTTCCTCCTGGTATAAGCGAATTGAGATTTCATTATCTTTGGTATCTTGAAAGGCATGCTTGAAAATGTTAGAGATCATTTCGTTTAAAACTAATCCCAAAGGAATCGCAGAATCAATTAATACAAAGACATCTTTCAGATCCATCTTTAGCGTGATAGTCTCTGCTTGAACTCCATAGCTAACCATCAATAGATTAACTATATCTTTAATATATTCTTTCAAATTTATTCGAGAAAGATCTTTAGATTGATATAATTTCTGGTGAACAAGGCTCATGGCTTTGATCTTATTTACCACATCATTAAACGAAGTATGAACATAATCAAGATCAATGTTGCCTTCCATAGATCTACTATCTAAATTTCTCGATTGTAATTTTAGCATTGAGGAGATTACCTGCATATTGTTTTTTGTCCGATGATATAATTCTCTCAGCAGTGTATTCTTTTCTTCCAGGTTTACTTTAATCTGCTCTTCTACTTGCTTGTTATCTATTGCAAGCGCAATTTCATTAGAAACAAAGGAGAGAATTTCCATTTCTCTCTCAGTGTACATATCCGGATTTGTGTAACTCTGTACAACTATTACTCCTACAGTTTTATCACCAAGAACAAGTGGTACTCCAAGCCAGATTTTACAATCAGTTCCCACATCATCAATTATGCCTTTTGCATACATATCAGCAATTTTGTCTGCTGGTGCTAATAATGGTTTACCAGTTTTCATCACATACGAGCTTAAAGTTTTTCCATAGAAAATTCCATCCTCATCACCGTCCATTTCATCTCTTGAATATGCAACATGAATTTGATCTGAATCTCCATAGCTATTTGCGATAAAAAAGTTTTGTGTATTAATGATCTTACTTAATTCTCTTTGAGTTACTTCATACAATTCGTCTAAATTACTAGCCCTATTGACTTGGTGAGTAATGTTATACAAAACGCCTTGAACAACCACAGATTGTTTCCATTCGCTGATATCTGATGTTAATATTACAACTTTTTCAACTTCATCGTCTTCATTTTTAATAGCGTAGAATCTTTGCATGATACAGGAAGCTTTTTTATTTCCACCTGGTAACAATTCCAGCTCTGGAATATGATAAGTACCACCTTTTGTGTATATTTTTCTAACCTTTTCTAGGTGTTTGCCAAGATAGCTGTCTTTTTCACTCATTTGCAATTTTGTTCGTTTGACTTCATCAGATTTTATCTGTTCCTCTGTAAATCCCCAGATTTTCTTCCAAGCTTTATTATAAAGGATAAGTGTTCCAAATCTATCCCTGACCGAAATGCCAAGAGGTGAATCCTCGATTACAGCACTTGATAGTTGTTCACTTTCTATTAAAGCTCTTGCAGCTAGTTTGCGTTTTGAAATATCCTCAATAGTTCCATCATGAAATTTGATCTTATTATTTTCTATAACTGCTACCGAAGAGATAGAACAATAAATTGGTGTTCCATCTTTTTTCTTAAGTAATAATTCTTTATTTGATACAAAGCTATTAGCAGACATCTCTGCTACGAAGTCTTTGCGATCAGCTTTATTGAAATAAAAATCAGTGACTTTCAATTGCAATACTTCTTCTTTATTCTTATAGCCGAATATTTTCATGAATGCTGGATTTACTTCAACATAGGTACCATCTTTACCAGGTGAAAGTCTATAAACACCAACATTTAAATTTTCAGATAGGGTTCTATATTTCTCTTCGCTAATCCTTATACTTTCTTCTACTTTTTTACGTTCTGTAATATCGCGAACTATGGCTTGAATAAAATTACCTGATGGAAGCTCAATCAGGTTCAAACCAACTTCAGCATCAAATAGAGTACCATCTAATTTCTTATGTACCCATTCAAAAAACTGGGGATTTCCACCCAAAGCTGCATTAATATTTTCCATTGCCTTCATAGATGATTTTCCCCATTTCGGCTGGTATTTAGGAGAAAAATCAACCGGTGAGTGACCAACAATCTCGTCTCGTTTGCAGGCAAACATCTCCAAAGTTTTCTCATTGCAGTCGATGAACATATTGTCATTCATCAGGAAAATAGCATCACTGGCAGAATCAAACAGCAAATGGTAGCGTATCTCAGATTCCTTGATATCGTTTTCTGATTGTTTGAGTTCTGTAATATCACGTGCAACAAAGATTACAGTATTCTTAGTTTTGGGAGTGATGCTGGCATCAAACCAAATTTCGTTTTTACCAATTTTTAGAGAATATTGGATATTTACTGTACGCTTTTCTTTAAGGGCGGTACGTATTACTGAAAGGAACTCATCAGCTTTTTGTTTAGGGAAGACTTCTTTTAAGGTTTTCCCAATAATTTCTGTAGCAGGTTTATATAAAAGTTCATGTGAAGTTGGAGCAACATAGAGATACTTACCATTCTTGTCGATCTCAACAATCACATCAGACATTGCATTAAAAAGAGAACGCAATACACTTTCACTTTCTGATAATGCTTCTTCGGATTTTTTGCGTGCAATAGCAATGGCAATTTGACCTGAAATAAATTCTAAAATTGAAAGGTCTTTTTTAGAGTAAAAAGTTTCTTTTTTTGAACTGCGAACAACTAAGCAGCCAACTACTTTTGTTCCAATTTTAAGTGGAACTCCTAACAAAGTTTTACTTGACCACTTGTAATTGGCAATTTCACCTTTATCTATCAGCTTCTTGCGGAGTTTCTCAGTTAAAAATATTGATTTACCACTTTTGATTATATAATTAGTAACTCCCTTTTTTCTCATTTTGTGAGGTTTAGTAACATTGACTTTATTAGTAATAAAAAAAGGAGTAAATATCTCATCTGTTTCTTCATTGTAATTTGCAATATAGAAATTTTCATCGTTGATCACATGTCCGAGTTGTTGATGGATTATTTTATAAAGTTCATCCAGATTTTTTGTTGAATTCGCAGCATTTGATATATTATAAAGAACTGATTGAATTTTCTCTGATTGTCTGCGTTTGCTAATATCACGCCAGGTTGTATGTAGAATTTTAGTTTTCTTATCACTTGAAACATTTGTTAGCAATACCTCTACGGGGCAAATTTCTCCATTAGTTTTTATATGATCCCATTCGAAACGATAACTGCCTTTTTCAAAAGCCATCCTCATTATATCGTTAGCTTTAGTAATTGATTTTTGTCCATCCGGTTGTTTTTCTGGTGATATGTCTGAAGGGTGTGTGTTTAGTAATTCCTCTTTGCTGTTGAATAGAAGCATTTTATAAGCTGCATTATTACAATCAACAAATTTACCATTTTTTAAAATCAGAATTGCATCTTTTGATTTTTCAAAAAGATCTCTATACTTAGTCTCGCTTTTTAGTAATGCTTTTTCTGCTAATTTACGCTCAGTAATGTCTTCAACGATGGCAATTTCAAAAATTGGTTTTTCTTCATTATTATGCACAAGTTGAGATCTCATGATAACGTAAATTACTTTTCCGTTTTTATGTATGTATCTTTTTTCAAGATCGAAGCTTGTTATTCGTGAGGTTACTAATTTCTTATACAACTTATCATTTTTTTCTTTATCATCCGGATGTGAGAATTTAGTGAAATGATTGTATAACAGTTCATTTTTGGAATAGCCTAACATCTTACAATAAGCAGGATTAACTTCAATAAATTTGCCTTCCAAGTCTGTGGCACAGAAGCCGATGGGGGAGTTGTCAATCATCAACCTGAGTTTTTCATGATTAGCTTTTAGCTCTTCTTTTGATTGTAAGTGTAAAGTTTCTGATTTTTCAAATTCACCGATTTTAGAATTTAACCTATCTATTTCTTTGAACAATTGTTCTTTAGTATAATCAACACCTTTCATTTCAATCTTCATGCTCCTTGTATTGACAGTATGAAGCATTGTATTCGGTAAATACAATATTGAATATCTGTTGTTTATTAAATTGCATAATAGTGTTTTACACTATCAATAAATTCTAAAATTCTAAAAAAAAACAACAAACCTTTGAATACAATACATACAAATTTACTTATTCAATACAAATTTAAAAAGTTAAATCTTCTATGTCAAAGAAAAAAGATAATTTGGTAACGTTAAAATTATTATATTTATTAAATTGTGATGCCAGTTTTATTTATTTACTCTATCAGATACCAGGATGGTGTACTTTATTGGTCATCTCCCATGGTTTTGAAAGATAGTAATGCAGTACCTTTTTTTTCTTACCATCGATCCGCTCAGGAATATTTTCAGTGTATTTATCAAGTACTGTAAAAATATCGAATTTAATACTTTCTTTTTGGGAAACTTCATTAACAATATTAATTCCATCTTTAATAATATCAGCAGTTGTGTATTCCATTAAATTTGTATTGCAGATAAATTC
>CAZSOM010000016.1:0-13339 GCA_964608295.1 uncultured Candidatus Cloacimonadota bacterium | reverse complement strand
ATTTACTCGTCTTTTATCATCTTGCTAATCGCATCAGGATTTGAAAAAGCAAATCCAATGCTCATGGCAAAATGACGTGGCACACCCGGCGTTAGCAGCAACTTCGTGAGGAGAAGGGAATGAAAATGTTAAGATTTATAATTTGTATGATATCCATTTTTCTATTAAGTATGCCCTTAGAATCTACTTACCACAAAGTAGGTCACAATGGACAACCATTCTGGGCATTAGATTTGGAATTGATTGATGATACCATTTTAATTCCTGATGATGCGGGGATACATATTATTGATGTATCTGAACCGAATAATCCAATATATCTTGATTGTTTTGAGATGTTAGATTCATGTAGGGAAATTGAAGTAAGTGGAAATATTGCATACGTAGCGAATAAATCTGAAGGTCTTTTGGTTTTAGATGTAAGCGATCCTCAATCACCACAGATTATCGGCAATTATGATACACCAGATTGTGCATTATCTTTAGTGGTTTCAGATTCTCTTGTTTATATTGCTGATAGACATTCGGGATTACAGATCATAGATGTGAGTAATCCTCAAAATCCTGAATTATTAGGTTGTATAGAAACACCCTGTGCAGATCAAATTGCAGTTTATGATACTTTAGCTATTGTATCAAATTTTATGCAAGATACACAAGTTATTAATATTAGTGATCCATCGAATCCAATTTTAGTTTCAATTCTATCTTTTGGTACTGAGATTATTCAGGATATTGAAATTAAAGATTCATTCGCTTTATTTGCTGCAGATGGAAATGGGCTAAAGATTTACGACATAAGTGATCCAACAAATTTTGTTTTAATTGCAACTTATGAAACACCATATGCAAATGGAATCACCATATCAGATAATACCGTGTCATTATGTTGTGGTTATTGTGGATATCAGGTCTTAGATATAAGTAACATCTACGAGCCGGAGTTGATAGGAGTTTTACAAACTCCCGGATGTTCAAGTAAATCACTAATTTCCAATGATTACGCTTTCATTGTAGATTTGTATACTGGATTGGAAATATACGATATCAGTGATCCAGAGAATTCGGATTGTGTTGGTTCAGTTGATACACCCCATTTTGCCAGTAGCATTTCAATGCAAGAAGATATAGGCTATGTATCAGATACAAATTGCTACCTGCAGGTAGTTGATTTTAGTGATCCCACTTTTCCTTTTATTACTAATTATATTGGAATATTAGGAACATTAATTGATTTTATTGTTGTAGGAGACTATGGATATGCTTTAGCAAATTCAAGGTTATACGTTTTAGCTCTGTATGATCCTACTCATCCTATAGTATATGATTATATAGAGGTTGGAAATGCGAATAAAACATTAACGTACAAAAATTCTCATATTTATATAGCATCATATAATAGAGTAATTATTGTAGAGATCAATAACAATACATCTCCATGCATTATTGGTGAATGCGAAACTCCAGGGCAAGCATTCGACCTGGTTGTATCTTATAATACAATTTATGTAGCTGATGGAACTAGTGGTCTTAGTATAATTAACGCATCCAATTTAGAAAATCCTTTTATAGTTAATTACCTATCTCCTTCTTCTCCATCAATTGGCTATACGTCATCATTAGCTAAATCAGGTAATGTATTATATTTAGCAGGCAGCGATGATGGTTTACAAATTGTTGATATTAGTAATCAAACTAACCCCGTTCTCATGCAGAATATATCCTTTCACGCTGATTCAAAATATAAAGCAAAACCAATTGTTGTAGATAATACTCTAATTGTAGAAGACAGAAACTGGAATGAAATACAAACTTTTAATATTGAGGATAATTCTAATCCTGTACTAGCCAGTTCTTACAATTGGAATCTTTCATCTACTGATCTTTCATTATTAGATGATTATTTGGTAACAACAAATAAATACTTTGGATTATCAGTTCTAAATTTAGAAAATATTACTTCAAGTGACGAAAATGAATTACCTGCACCAAAACTTAATTTAACTAATCATCCAAATCCTTTCAATCCTACAACAACAATAGAGTTTTCAATTCAAGATGAATCAAATATAGAACTATCAATTTATAACATAAAAGGACAAAAAGTAAAAACACTTATAAATAATAATTATGAGCAAGGTTCACATACAGTTATCTGGAATGGAAATGATGAAATAAGCAAATCTATAAGTTCAGGATTATACTTGTATAAATTAAATATAAATGGAAAAACCGAAGCTGTGAAAAAATGTTTGCTTTTGAAATAAAGAATGCTGCTAACAGGCATATCGACAGCAAAAAGTAATTATGATTTGGAATCCTTCAGATTCCATCGCACACTTAGGACATTAGGATAAATATTAAAGAAAAGTCCGGATTTTCCAATCCGGACTTTTTTATCAATTTACTCAACTTAAGTAGATTTAATTTTCTATTGTCCTGTTTCGATAGGATAGCCTGCTGCTATCCAGGCTGCATAGTTGCCTTCCAATCGGTAGACATGAATAAATCCAGCATCGATCAGTTTGTTGGCTCCCAACATAGAAGCTGAATCAGTATGGCAATATACAGCGTAATTAGCCATTGGATCTAGCATTGGGATTGCATCATCTAAACTTCCGTCACCTACATAATAGTTAACAGTTCCAGGGATGTGTCCTTGTTCATACATTGGTGAAACATCAATTACAATAAGATCAGGATCATCCATCATCATCTGGTTAAGTTCCATAGCTGAGATATCCATATAAGTCTCAACTTCTATTTCATAACCTGCATCAACCCAGGCGCCGTAATTCCCTTCTAAACGATAGACATTTGAAAAACCTGCATCAACCAACATTTCTGATGCTGTCATTGAAGGTACGTCTCCATGACAATAGATCAAATATTTACTCTCCATATCCCAGGCTGGCATTGCAGCCTCGAAACTACCATCACCTAATGGAAAAGAGAGTGCTCCGGGAAGATGACCATCAGCCCAGGCAGGTGAAACATCAATTATCAGTAAATTCGGATTATTATTTATTAATTCTAATGCTTCGGATGGTGAAACATCCATATATTCACTATCCGGTCCTGTTGAATCTTCGTCACAACTAACTACAAACAGCAATACTATGAGTGCCATCAGTACGAAATAAATTTTATTCTTAAACATTTTTTCCTCCGTTTTCTTGTGAACAAGCTAATTGAATTAGAAAAAGACGCAACTTTTATTTTGAGAATGGTTCTCAGTATCATTTAATTAGTTCCGTTTCCCCCCTCTTTATACTTTTATGCACAATCTTTCATCTTATTTAATTATTAAATAGTTAGAAAAATATTATCTTGACTAATAAAAATATAATATTTGGTTTAGTTTATAAAATTTCATAATTTATTAATTCAACGTGTATTCAGCTAGTTATTTTTTAATCGGGTGTAACTTATATTGTCTAATAGAGGGTAAGAAGATAATTGCTATTATTTGAACTGTCCAAACTAAAAATTAACTTTGAACAATTATTGATTTCTTCTTTTGTTTATTCAGGCATTATCCTAACTATACTATTAAAAACATTAAAATAATGGAGGAGAATTCGTATGAAACGTTGTGTAATTATTTTTCTAATTTTTATTTTAGTATTTTTTTTGACGGTAACAACTAATCTAATTGCTGTAGATCAAGTTGTAAGCAATAATAATGATTCCGGTTCTGGTTCACTTAGACAGGCTATTGCAGATGTTGGTGCAGGAGAGACTATCACTTTTGATGCTGACTACACAATAATACTTGTTACAGAGCTTACTATCAACCAAAGTTTAACTATTACTGGAACAGGTGAAGGATTAACAATTATTGATGGAAACAATTCATGTCGTGGCTTTAATATCACTTCAGGTACGGTTACATTGGATAACATGACAATCCAAAACGGAAACAGTTCGGGAAACGGTGGTGCTATATACATGAATGATGGTTGCACTATGAATAACTGTACACTAAATGGAAATATTGGGCGTTATGGCGGAGCAGTATATTTTAACTATGGCGGGCGGGACATTGAATAATTGTACTCTGAGCGGAAATACAGGACGATATGGTGGAGCGGTTTATTTTGATGAAGGTGGAACACTTGATGAATGCATCATAAACGGAAATTCTTCTGAATATGACGGTGGAGGTACATATCTTTACTACGGAGGTACGATGGATAATTGTACTCTGAGTAATAATTCAACACCTGATTATAGCGGTGGTGCTGCCTATATTGACAATGGTGGAGATTTAACTAATTGTATTTTGAGTGATAACACGACAAGTTACGGTGGAGGAGTTTTTATTTCTTACATTGGTACCTTAAGCAACTGCTTGTTGAACGGAAATTCGGCATGGTGGGGTGGCGGTTCATATCTTTATTACGGTGGTATGATGAATAACTGCACATTTAGTAAAAACACAACTAATAGTAATGGTGGTGGCGCATTTATTGAAAATGAAAATTCTTGGTACAATGAAAGTTTACTAAATAATTGTATTTTGTGGGATAATACAGCAATATTAAACGGTAATGATGTATACGTTGAATATGAAGGCACAATTCATAATACTTGTTCTTCGGATGAATTAGATTATGGAGTTGATTGTATTACTGAAGATCCTTTATTTATTGATCCTGTTAGTGATAATTACTACCTACAGGCATCTTCTCCCTGCATTGATACAGGGAATAACGCTTTTGTTGTAGGAAGTTATGATCTTGATGGAAATGATCGTATTCAAAATGGAACTGTTGATATGGGAGCTTATGAAAATGGTGGGATAATATTACCACCGGAAGATGTAACAATATCTATTGCAGACAATATAGTGACGATAACCTGGAGTGCTGTAGGAGGAGTAACATATAAAATTTATTCTTCAGATGAACCTTATGACAATTTTACAGAAGATACCTTTGGTACACCTGATAGTGGAAGTTGGAGTATTTCAATTGGAGAAACTAAAAAGTTTTATTATGTAAAAGCAATAAATTAAAACGAAATTATACTTTCTTCGTGGAATGAAATACTTTTTGTTTGACAATAAAACTGCCAAGTTTTGTGTAATCTATGAAATTGAAATTAGAGGAATATTATGGCAAAAGTAGTTGTAGATAAGATAGATAAGTTTTATGAGAATGGTTTTCAAGCTGTTAAAGAAGTTAGCTTTGTAGCTGAAGATAAAGAATTTGTAATTTTGGTTGGACCATCAGGTTGTGGAAAGACAACCACACTCCGCATGATAGCAGGATTGGAAACAATCTCAAATGGTGAGATCAAGATCGGTGAGAAAGTTGTGAATAATGTGCTTCCCAAAGATCGTGATATCGCCATGGTTTTCCAGAATTATGCTCTCTATCCGCACATGACAGTTTATCAAAACATGGCTTTTGCTTTGAAACTAAGGAAATATAAGAAAGAAGAGATCGATGAAACAGTAAAGCGATCTGCTGCACTTTTGGAAATTGAAGACCTCTTGGATAGAAAGCCCAAGCAGCTCTCCGGTGGACAGCGTCAGCGAGTGGCTCTAGGAAGAGCAATCGTGCGCCAGCCCAAGGTTTTCCTGTTTGACGAACCACTTTCCAACCTTGATGCCAAACTGCGTGTTCAAATGCGAGCTGAGATCATCAAGCTTCATAAGAAACTGCAAACCACGATCATCTATGTAACACATGACCAGGTGGAAGCTATGACCATGGCAGATAAAATGGTCGTGATGAAAGATGGAATAATTCATCAGATTGATGCTCCCCTGAATATTTATAATAATCCCAAGAATCTTTTTGTGGCAGGTTTCATTGGCAGTCCTGCCATTAACCAACTGAAAGGTAAGATCACAGCAAAAGGTAAGAAATTCTATTTTACATTTGAAGATATGCAGTTAGAAATCCCTGATGCAGAAAGACTTGAGAAATACATTGGAGAAGATATCATCATGGGTATCCGCCCAGAAGATATTTATGATGCTGAGTTTGATCAAATGGCAGAATTCCCTCAATCTTCTAAAGCACATTGCGAAGTAGTGGAACCGATGGGTAATGAATTTATTGTCTTCTTGAAAACTGAGAATCATAAACTCACTGCCAGATTCGACCCAAAGAAACATCCTAAAATGGATGTAAATATTCCCATCACATTAGATATGAAAAAAGCTCATTTCTTTGATATCGAAACGGAACTAAGAATATAAAATAAAAAAAAGCTCATTTGTAAGAAATATAAAATTTAATTTCAGATTAATATAAACATCGTAACTCATTAATAATAAACTAAATTTATCTAATGTATAGTAACGAGGTTATTATGAAATTTATTTTTATTACTTTGCTTTTGTTTTGCACATTTCTTTCAGCTCTTGATCTACATCTTCCTGCTTCAGCTATTCAAAATGCAACTTCAGGACTGGTTCTGTTGTATCCTTCACCTTCTGCGGTAAACGGCAATCCGGCTTGTCTCTCCCAGGGAATAGAAACTTCTCTTACCTACCTTTTCAGTATGGAAGATCTTCCCTACTATAATTTGCATGCTCAATACAAATTTCAACATTTCGGTTTGCATCTTGGAAGTTCTTATCTGGCGCATCACTTATATACAGAGAGTAATAGTATGTTCTCGTTGAATTACAGTTATGATGCATTCACTTTAGGTTCTTCTATTAGGTATCTATACAACTCAGTGGAAGGATATCATAAAGACTCAGCAATACTGGCAGATCTTGGTTTAGTTTGGAATGAAGGTAATATATCAAGCAGTTTGAGTGTTCATAATGTGACTCATTCAAGTTTTTTGGAAGAACGGTTACCAATCGTTTATTTCTGGGAAACTTGTTTCTCTATCACAAATAGAAGCAAGTTATCAATTGGGCTGGAGAAAGAAACCAATTTCGACTTTGCTTTTAAGTTAGCTGGAAGATATGATGTTCATAAACTTCTCACTATACTTTCAAGTTATCAATATGAACCGGATAGGATAGGAGTTGGTGCAGTTTTTAATTTAAAGAATTTCAGTATTTGCTACAGCGTTCGTACACATCAATATCTTTCACTAAATCATTATATAACTTTAAATTATGCACTCTAAAATTATATTTTTACTTTTTCTGATCACGATAATTTTGTGGGCAGAGGATTCAGAAGAGAAGATATTTTCATTTGAAGATGAGACATATCATTCCACGGAATTAAGTGACCTACTTCAAAATCCGTTAGATGTAAATATAGCAGATGAAAATGAACTTGCACAAATACCCTGGCTTTCTGAAAAAGATATTCAGAAGATTATTTCATATAGAAAACTGAACAAAATAGATAATAGTACTGAACTTATCCAAATTGGAATTGATGTAATAACTGTAAATGACTTGAAAGATTTTATTACTTTCGATCCTGAAATTGAACTCAAACTGAAACAGACTTCACGGGTAGAATATCATCAACCAAAAAAGTATTTACCTTCATCATTGAAATATCTCCAAAAGACAATTTTGGAAACAAATGACTTTAAGCTTGGATTCATCAGCCAGAAAGATGAAGGCGAAAAAGATCCTTTTGATTATTATTCCTATTTTATGGAGTATTCACCTGGTAAAGTTTTGAAAAGCTTATTGTTAGGAAAATACAGGCTCGCCCTTGGACAGGGAATTCTCTTCGCTCCTAAACTGGGAATGTCGAAAGGTGGAGCTGCTACTTCGGTACCTGTAAAAAAATTCAATCCAATAAAACCTTATACAAGCTCTTACGAGATCTGGGAGTTAGAAGGAGCTACCGCCAATATTCAAGTTTCACCTTTTAACATTATCCCTTTCGTTTCCAAAACTTCTCTTAGTGCTAATCTAGACACACTTGATCGTATCACTTCATTTAATGAAAGTGGTTTGCATCTTGATAAAAATAAGAAGAATAATGTGGAAGAAATAATATTAGGTTGTGCCGCAAAATACTCTTTATCGAATCACTCAATTGGATTTAACTTTGCTAAGATCAATTTTGACCATAAATTTAATAATTCTGATCAACAAAATGAATACACAGCTATATCTACAGATATAGTTATAAATAGAAATGGTTTCCCAACTTTCGGTGAGATAGCTTACGCTCAAGATAAATTGGCAGGAGTTCTCGGCTCTAAATTTGGTGAAAATGAGTTGCGTCATCTAATTCTGTTTAGATATTATCAAAAGGATTTTCCAACCTGGCATGGTAATCCATTTTCTTCACAAAGCCGTTTTGATAATGAGATAGGATTATATTATGGAATCACAATAATTCCGTTAGAACGAACAAAAATCAACTGTTATTTCGATGTTTGGAGTTTTCCTGAAACTCGTTATTTTGAGAAAATGTCTACCGTGGGCACCGAAGAATTTATTCAATTTGAAAGGAAATTTGATAAAAATAGTCTTCGTTTTACAATTCAACATAAAAGTAAGGAAAAATATATTGCACTAGAACAAACTAAAATCCGTGATTTCGAAAGGACAACATTCCGGGCTGACTGGTGGCAGAAAATAAACAATTTAAGGTTTAAAACACACTGCGAGTTAATTACTGAGTATCTATCTGAAGACGATATTCATAAAAGTGGTCTCTTAGCTTATGAGGAAGTTAAATGGAAAATGAACAAGCTTACTGTCATTGGTCAAGTCTCTGCTTATAATTCGGATGTGCTGCATTATATGTATGAACATAATGTAGATGGAATTATGCAGAATTCCATTTTAAAAGGTGATGGATTTTATTCTTACTTTGTTCTTAAATATAATCTTTTAAAAAATGTCGAATTGCAATGTAAAGTCTCTGATCATTGGAATAGAAAAGATCAGATGCGTATGTATCTACAATTTGTTAGCAACTTTTAGTTAAGAACCGTCGTTGTCATTTGATTTGTTGCACCCGTCAGGGTTAACAATGCTTGTACATTTGTACTTCCGTTAGATCCGATTTCTGTACCTGTCCCTACAACAGATAACACATCACCTGAAGAGGAAAATGTATAAGTTCCGTTTTCAGTAAAGACTGAAGACGTGGAAGAATTATAAATGTGTCCTAAATTAGGTCCCAGTAAATCTACATCCCATATTCCTGCACCACCACCCATGTCAGCAGGTGTTTTGTAATATGAAGCAGCAACACTTGCTAAAGCAGTTAAGTCACCGATTACTGCAACACGATTGTTCCTTACCTGATGATTGTGGAACATAGAAATACCAACAGCAATAGAAAGACCAATAATAATTACACTTAGCACCAGCATTAGTAGTTGTTAATTTCCCATTAAATTTCTCCTTTATTTAAATAAACTTAGATATTTGTTTAAGAAAATATCGTAAGTAGTATTAATTATTAATTGTCGTAACGATCTCACCGGTTTCTCCATTAAAAAGCAAGGTTGCTTTAACGTTCTCACTTCCATCATTTCCTTCAGATGTTCCCGTACCAATAATTGTTAACATTTCACCAAAGGATGAGAAATAATAGATGCCGTTGTTATTTAATATCGTATTATTCATTGCATCATAATTAAAACCAAACCACATTCCCAATTCGTCAACATCCCATGTATGTTCTCCTCCACCCATATTATCTGGAGTTTTGTAATATGCAAACGCAACTCCTGCAAAAATATTCATATCCGAAATTACTGCATTGCGATTGCTATCTACCATTACGTTCTCGAACATGCTAAGCCCAACAGTGATAGATGTACCAACAAGTATTACGCATAAAACTAACATTAAAATTTGCTGATAACCCATAACAATTTTCCCTTTGTGTTAACTTAATTCCATATACCAACTACACGAAACACTTCAAATCAAAATCAATTTTGTTAATTTTCTATAGTAGTTACATATTCGCATGTCACACCAACCAGAACTAATGTTGCCTGCACATTTGTGCTGCCATTAGTGCCAGTTTCTGTTCCATAACCAATTATTGTTAACTCATCACCATTTGAAGATAATACAAATGTGCCATTATCATTTGATATACTATTGTCTCCGGCATTATACTCAGTACCCAACCACATCCCAAGATCATCTACATCCCATGTATGTGCTCCACCACCCATATCTGTGGGTGTTTTATAATATGAGTTTGCAACTGAAGCAAAGACTCCCAAATCGTTTATAACTGAATGACGATTGTTTCTGATAAAACTCTGATTAAACATTCCTACTCCTGCTGCAATAGCTATGCCAATGATGATTACTGTCAGAACTATCAGCAAAAGTTGTTGAACACCCATTATTATTTCTTCCTTTAATTATCAGACAATCCGAGAAGATTAGCCATCACCTTTTTATTGTTACAATAACTCATTGCTGTTTCCATTGTGATGACACCTGTATCGAAGAGTCTGTAAAGATCTTGCTGCATCGTAAACATTCCATTGGCTTTCCCTTGTGTAATCATTTGGAATATCTCAGAAATATTATCGTTTCTAATGGCAGCTTGAATCGAATAATCTACAGATAATATTTCTTTAGCAAGAGTTAGATTATTCTTGGTATTTGGAACTAATTTCTGTGATATGACTACTTTTAGTACATCTGCTAATCTGTTCCGAATTCGCTCCTGCTCATCAGGAGGGAATTCTGCAATGATGCGGTGAATACTATCTACAGTGGAACTGGTATGAAGTGTAGAAATAACTTTGTGCCCGCTATCTGTAACTTCCAGAACTGTAGATATAGTTTTCGCATCCCGCATTTCACCAACAACTATAACATCGGGATCCTGCCTTAATGATTCTATGGTACCTCTTTGAAAATTATCTACATCATTTCCAACTTCCCGGTGCGTTACAAGACTTCTTTGAGATGTGTGGATATACTCAAGTGGGTTACCAAGAACAATTATGTGAGAACTATTATTACGATTATTCATATCTACAACAGCATCCAATGTTGAACTTTTACCTGAACCGGTTATTCCTGTTAAAAGTATCAACCCGGATTTCTCATGCTCTAGATCTAATCTCTTTATAATTGGTGCAGGTATTCCCAAAGCATTTAAACTGAATAATTTCTGCTTGATAACACGCAAATTAACTGCTAAATAATTCCTCTCAAAGAAGATATTTCCACGAAAACGGAATTCTGGTTTTGTCTCATCCAATTTTACAGATAAAGCAAAATCAAGATTTTTTTCTGCAATAAGAATTTTTTTCTGATCTGTGGATAGTACACTGAGAGCTATAGCAGTTGCATCGTCTTCGAAAATATCCTCAGATTGAGGATCTGGAGCTTTTTCACCATATATCCTAAACCAAATTTTACCTTTAGATCGAGGACCACCAAAATCCAGATCTGAAGCATCTTTAGAAATCATTTTAACCAAAAGTTTTTTTAAATGGTTAAATGATTCATTCTTCCAGTCAGCATTTTCCGTTATTGCTTTGTTTATATGTTTTACTCTATTAACCCCAAAAGCGTATTCTGGAAGAACTGCTTTAAGTTCCTGCGAAAAAGATAAACTCAATTTTCCATCCTCATTTCATTAAATAATTATCAAGGTACGATTAACGTACCCCTCCCGTTCTCATTTCCGGGAGAGCTGTTATAAACTTCTATCACATTATAAATTACTGCAATAAATTCTTTTG
The DNA here is from genome assembly GCA_964608295.1 of uncultured Candidatus Cloacimonadota bacterium. GTDB lineage: Bacteria > Cloacimonadota > Cloacimonadia > Cloacimonadales > TCS61 > Tenebribacter. Next base: position 1,708 of record CAZSOM010000016.1, on the reverse strand, counting down.
AAAACTTACCGTGAAAATAGCTGTGAATTCGGTTTATATACTCAATCACATCTTTCTCATATTCATTGAGATCAGGATTTTCTGGATGCAACAAGTAGGCAATTGTTTTAAGTTTGAAAGTTGGAATTGCCATAAACACAAGAACAGAAGTTGGATCTGTCATCTGGTTTAAAAAAGTTTGTGTTCCCCTCTGTGGATTTGCATAAAGTTCTAATGAAACTTGTTTGTTTAAATCAAACAACGAATCTGCTTTTTCATACATACCTGTCAGGATCTGTAGTTTCTTCATGAAGTGTAATGTATCTGTTTCTGCCAGCATCTGATTTATCTCTTTTATCTTATCTCTATTAGGAAGAAATCCGCAACCTTTAATTGCATTGTTAACCTTGAATCTACTATCTTCTCTTTTGTAACCATACGTTGCAACTATTGCATTATGAGGACCTTCTAATTTTGGCATTTCACCTTTTGTAATTCTTTCAAGTGTATTAATTCTCTCTTTAATATTCCAGGTCATAAAAATTTCCGGAAAATTTGTAAGTTCAAACTCTTTCCACTTGCCATCCACATATGCTTTGATAATATTCTTATCAAGTTTGGAAGCATCTACTGTCTTTTGAATGAAAGTTTCGCCATCCCACAATTGTTCCCCAAAACTACCAACATCTTGGTTATCATTGCAACTTAGAATAAATAGTATTCCTAAAAGGACAAACAATTTTATTAACTTCATAGATACCTTACAAATATTTTTTTAATTCTTTCCCTTTCACACCAGCATACAATTCAATATATTTTTTCACAGGGCTGGATTTAATCTTGGGAAAGAGAACCTCTTCTACCTGAAAAAAACCTACTGATTCAGACATATCTACTTTGATTTGAATTGGTTTCTTCTCACCTTTGATTATATTAACTCTATCAATACCCGTTGAAGAATATCTATGAATATCCCCCTGGCGTGGTTGTTCGGAAAGCATTGATGAAATGCGCGATCTTCCCTGTTCCATATCACAGCCATCACCGATAAGAACAAGTCCTGCTTCCAAAGAATGAATTGCCTGGGTCGCCATATGCCCAAAAATGCATTCAATAATCAGTGATTTCAAAATTACTTTTTTAGTCATGTCATTATGATAAAATTTTTCTAGGATTCTATTTATAATTGGAATTGCAAGGTTTACACTCATGTACTCATGACCCTGACGGGAGATCGTCATCCCAACATCATGTATCATTGCTGCTACAAGAACAGCAATTTTGCTATCATCTTCAGTACCTATGTTTTCTTTTTCCAAATTTAATTTTATCCCCGCCTTAGTTAAAAGATCGAACATTAAGATAGCATTTAAAGCTGCTTTACGCATGTGAACAGGACCATGGTCATTATAACCCAATCTTTTAATGGATACAATATTTGCATAATCCTGGAGTACTTGGATTTCTTTATCTGAATTGATATATTCCATAACTTTAAGCGGTTTACCAGATAATCTATCGGTTATTTTTTTTTCAAACTGAATCTGTTTTACAGATTTACTCATTTTACCTCTCACAAAAGCCTTTTATATTAAGGCATATTCAATTTCTATAAAAGTTATAAACAATGCAATATATTTCTTTAAAAATAAAAAAATTGACACACAAAAGCCCCATTTTAATTTTGCTCTTCGCTGTGTTTTCAGTGAATTTCGTGTAGATTTCGGGG
>CAZSOM010000015.1:0-13618 GCA_964608295.1 uncultured Candidatus Cloacimonadota bacterium | reverse complement strand
GTGTAAGTATAATTCTGTGTCTCATCTACAGGTGCAGTTATTGATTGATGCAGTTTCTTCATTTCTCCGCTTATTTCCATGGGAAGACTGAAAGTGATCGCATTCTCAAATGGTTTAGCAAGTGGTTTAAGCAGATCATAATTTGCATTGTAGAGTGAATCAGCAAAGTTTGAAGTTCCGACAATTACAGATGACAGATCGCTATATTCCTGTTCAACGTTTATTTTTGTAGACCAGTTTACTGCAAATTCAGGTGAGAACTCATTTGAATAATAGGGAATGAATTTCACCGTTAAGCCATCTTCATAACAAAATAGATAATAAGCATTAGCCGGAGCAACCTCATAAACTGGATCAAAGCAGTTGTCATAATTAAAAATAGCTGGTTCTATCAACCTGTTCTGAACAGCCTGGTAATATTCGTAATCTACATTATTGATGGAAAAGATGAGCTGATCAAGATCATAGCTGGCCCTATGAGGATTTGGCAATAGATTCCAGCCAGCTTCTAATTGCAGACCATAAGCTGTTTTTTGCATTGTTACATTATTCAAGGCAAAGTAATTGTCCTGCGGAGCATAATTCCAATATGGACTTAAAAATTCCGGCTCATCAACAAGATTAAATTCTTCATCAATAAACTCATAAAATTCTACATCATCTCCAAAAATCTCTTCAGTTGAATACTGATTCGTACTAAAATTTTTAGTGATCAAGTTCCAACCCTGGTATGTCTCAACAATATTTTGAGGTGAGATTATTCCAAAACTATAGGGAGAATAATAATGTAATGTATCACCTTCATCCATTACTAGATCTATTCTGCAATGCAGGTCTTCAAATAAAAGTTGGGGAATATTCCAATCTACAATGCTGGTGGTAGGTAATAAATCTAAAGCAATTGGAATCGTGATCTCATCGTTCTCTGCATACACATTAACGTGTTCAATTGTGGCACTCAAATTTACAGACCAATCAATCTCAAGAAGCTCATTAGGATAAAGTAGTTGATTTGGAATATCCGCAAAAGTAAGTGTGGGTGTTAAGTTTCCATAATATAAAGTGAAGCTGTAATAGTTTGAATTAGTAGGAGTGAACAAATAAGTAGAAGTTGAAAGATCTATTAGTTGCCCACCTGCATAAAGGTAGAATCTTTCAGCATTTCTTTCAAGGTTGTTGATACCGATCTCAACAGGTGTATTCAAATCATTTGTTGTAAAACGATAAATCCAGGTCTTACGTTGCTCTTCAGTATTGAAAGCTCCATAAATTTCCTGTTCATAATTTTTTGGTGCGCTGGTCCAATATTCTTCATAGAACTGGCAGAAAAAATATTCACCTGATGTAGAATCTGTTGCAACAATATCAAAATTATAATCATATCCATCAGAAGCAAATTCATTAAATCCAAAGTAGCATGTATCATGGGAAATTCCTGTCGTTTGTGCTGCATATAACTCATAGATTTTTTGTGAGACCGCCGAAGGTTCATCTCCAAATAAATACTCAATACCATTATTTTCAAATCCGAGTTTATATGTATAAATTTGACCATTCACTGCACTTTCATCAGTATATGAATATTGAACGTTATTCCCTTCTGTCCCAATAAGAGTGGGATTAACAACCCAAGTATCCAACAGAATAAAATCTTCCTCCTGAGTCTTTCTGTAGAGATTAAACCCTGAGTAAGAACTCGCAGCCGTTGCTCTCCATTCTAAATTGATAGATTCATCTCTACCATAACTGATGAAGTTATTAATTGAAGCAGGACCAGCAACAGCAGACACTTCGTTGGATAGATCAGATTCATTTCCATTTTTATCTAAAATTTTAATAGCAAAATAATATTCCTCTCCAGAAGACAAACCAGTAAGAGTGTAATTACTTTGAGCCAAACAAGCCAATCTGCTATAATTACTTTTATCAATTATTGAATAACCGCCTGCCGATAATGGCTCAGTTGAATACAAAATTTGATATGTGTCCAGATCAAAACAGTCACCGGGATTCCATTCAATCTTTATGTTGCTTGCACATTCTGTTACAACCTGCAATTCTGTTGGAGCAATTGGAATTTCATTATCATCCATCTGGAAAATAATCGGTAAAACTTCCGCTAAAGCATCTATCCAGGGAGAGTAATAGGCAATTGTGTTATCAAATTTATGATCCATATCCCAGGTTTGTGTTGCTGGATTCCAACCATGAAACCAATAATAATTGTTAGAAGTTTGGGGATAAACATTGGGAAGTTCATCCATTTCCAAGTGAAGAAATCTTTCAATATTGTCATACTGACTTAAGCCAGAATTTGTATAGACAATCTGCCTGTTTGAACTATATCCCCAAAGATCAATGCTGGTGTTTACTGCAAAAGTTGTGTCATCATTAGAAAAATTGAAATCAAATTCATTGCAGTGGAAACCATAAAAATCATTTAAAGTTACTGGAGCATGTAATCCCACTGAATTTGCCGGATGGACAATTTGCTCTGAAGCATTTGCGATATCAATTCCCCTAGATGAGTGATCTCGTATTGGTAGATCAGGTGAGCCTACATTATTACCAGCTGAGATCTGTACATTGGGATATCCCCAATGTCTGGTTCCCCAATCATAACCGTGGATCTGTAAACTAAATTCATGTCTGCCAAACTCATTACGGATCTGATCACAAAATTTTTGATAACTAACATTGAAGACATGATCTTCTCTTCTGGATGGATCACAAAGAGATTTGCTATTATCATAATTTCCCACATTCGTCCAAATAACTTCTCTTCCAGTTCCTGAGATCAGCAGAAATTTAGAGTTTATATCAATAAATGTTTTATGAGCTATCGGAATCGTTGTGTAATCATCATTGGGATGTGGAGCAGTGATAATATGCGGAAATTCTCCAGCTGGATAATAGATATACAAACCCCAACCGTAATCAAAAGCCCCGAATTCATCATCATCAGGATCATCAGTTTGGTTATTATCATAATAAGAATTATTGGGAATTTCCCGCAGCATATAAAATGTTCTATCAGAATCAGTATCATTAAAGATCACCACTTCATATGGAAAAGAAGTAGTGTCAATCATGCTTTGAGCTTCCTCTAAATTACCCAATAGGAATTCATCAATTATCATTCCCCAGCTATTAAGGTCTATTGCTGATGGAATTTCATAAGCTCCAAAACCCTCGGATTGTACATCCCAGGGGGCGTAAAGATTATAACCAGGATCAGCAATTCCTTCGGTAATATGACTCATCCAATTATCATATTCACAGGTTGGGGCTTCTCCATATATAAAATTCTTTAATGATTCTGTTTCTTCGATCACGGAAAAAAGGGAAGTGGCAACAATAAAAACTAAAACAATAAACTTGATCTTTCTCATATTTTTATTTCATCTCCTGATCATTTGAAAATAGATTTCTACGATTCAATATATTTGTCTAACAATTTCTCAGATTATTTTCACATAAATTCAAGTTGACTAAATTTCTTATTGAAATGCTTATTCCTGCATAACAAAATATGAGGGAAGAATGTATTATTTTAGAGATGATCTTAAAGATAAGAAAGCTGTGAATATAAATGTTCCTGACAAAAAAATTAAAATGGGATTAAATGAAAGTTCGTTAGATCCATTTGAACTTGTTAAGGATCAATTCCTTGCTAAAATGAAAAATGTTCAAATAAATAGATATTTTAATGACATTACAAAAACATTGAGAAATCAGCTTTCTGAGTATGCTAATGTAACACCTGAATGTTTAGTATTTGGAAATGGAGCAGATGAAATGCTCTACTACCTGTTTAACTCTGTTCGGAATGACAATAATTCATTTGCTGTCTCTCTGGCTCCTTCTTATTTTGATTATAAAAGCTACAGTGGGGCGGTTGGATTGGGCATCAAATTTCTTTCATTAAATCGAGATTTTGATTTTTCAACTGATGATTATTTAAAACTTTGCGATGATGAAAACTGCAAGTTGGCAATTCTATGTAATCCCAATAATCCAACAGGAAACCTTCTCGACGACAAAAAAATTATTGAGATTTTAGAAAGAAGCAAGCAGTTGGTTCTGATCGATGAAACTTATTTCGAGTTTTCAGGAAAAACCTATTCTGATAAAATATTTAAGTATCCAAACCTGGTTGTTGTTCGTTCTTTTTCCAAATCATTTTCTGCAGCTGGACTTCGGTTTGGTTACATAATTTCACATCCAGACATTATATCTGAACTTGAGAAAGTGATGACGATCTTCAATTTAAACCTGATGACACAGACCATGATCTCGACAATGCTGGAGAATAAAGAGAAGTTTTTGGATCATAATAAAGTGATAATTAAAAATAAAGAAAATGTTTACATACAGCTGTCTGCAATAGATGGAATTAGGGTTCATTCTTCTGCTACTAATTTTCTTACATTTTCAGCTGGTGAAAGGACAGAAGATCTGTTTAATTTCCTATCAGAAAATGATATTGCTATTCGTCCTATATGGCATCATCCTGTTTTAAAAGAACACGTAAGAGTTACGATAAGTAATGCTGAGCAAAATACTGTCTTTATTGCATGTGTGAAGAAATTTATGGTTGGAGAATAACTTATGTTTGGTAAAATAATTATTTCAATTATATTCATACTGCTAAACGCAATAATTCTATGGTTTGTAAGTGGAATTGTAGTAGAAAAAGAAAGTTACAAAAAAGCACTATTTGTTACTTCATTGTTGTTTCTTATTTCTTTATTAATCTATATCCCTTTTCAAGGACAGGGATTTTATGGTACAATGGTAAGTTATTTCTTTGGAGATTGGTATTTCATCATTTTAATTTCTAGTTTAGTATTATGGTTAATTTATAGATATGATTGGAGTTCATTTTTTTTCATGTTAGGTATCGGTATATTTATACAAATCTCGTTTATGGGGTTACTACCATTAGCATGGGATATGATGATGTTGGGTTTTTAATTAGGAGTTAGAACATGATAGGCAAAATTATTATTTCAATTATTTTCATTCCCCTTAACGCCCTAATTTTGTGGGTTGTTAACAGTTTCATGTCTGAACGTGAAAGTTATAAGAAAGCATTACTGGCAGGAGTACTTTTTTTTCTTATCTCTTTACTCGAATTAATTACTCTCAAAGGTTTTTATTCATCCATATTGGGCAATTTTCTTGCTGGTGGACATATTAGTATAGTGCTTTCTTTTTTTGTATTATGGGGGTTGTATAAATATGATTTCTGGTCTTTAATTATAATGTGGGGCATCTGGGCAATTCTTCAAATTCCTTTTAATATATTACAGACTAAAATATTGAACTTACCCTGGGATACGATGATAAGGTGTTTTTGAGACTCTTTAAGGCATTTGCCAGAATTGACCAATGAGTAATGCTTACTCGTTTGCAAGTTAAACTTGCTAACGCAACCCAAGTTGATAAGTTCAACTTATCAACAAGAAACAATTCCCCGAATTGACCGAACTCCCGGACGATTATGAATAATCGTCCCTACATGTTATCGAACTGTATCATTGTTCACATAACTTGATCCTGCAAATCCTGTCCATCCCGTCAAAAAAGATAAATTAAAACGCTTTAGCAATTCTACAAGCTAAAGCAACATTGTTTTCAACAAGTCTGATATTTGTTTCAAGAGAAGAACCCTTGGTAATTTCTACTATCTCAGATAGCAGGAAAGGAGTTAATTTTCTGCCTGTTATTCCTTTTCTTCTTGCACTCGCAAGGGCTGTCTTTATGTATTCATCCATTTCAGTAAAAGGAATTTCGTATTCCTTAGGAATCGGATTTGCTATAAGAATACCGTTATTTAAACCAAGTTTTATATTTGTTTTATAAATTTCTGTTATCTCTTTTTCCGTATCTATCCTATCTATAATCAGATCACTTTCGGCAAAATAGAATGCCGGGAACAAGTTAGTTTTAAAACCATAAACCGGAACACCAAAAGTTTCCATCAACTCTAAAGTCTTTGGAAGGTCCAGAATTGCTTTTGCTCCTGCAGATACAACAATCACGGGAGTTTGAGCAAATTCATTTAAGTCTGCTGAAATATCAAATGTTGTTTCTGCACCACGATGAACACCACCAATTCCTCCTGTGGCAAAAACTTTTATACCTGCTAAATTTGCTGCTATCATTGTGGCTGCGACTGTGGTAGCACCTGTTTTCTTAGTAGCTAACACTCTTCCAAAATCTCTTCTGGAAACCTTAGCTACATCTTTACTCACTGCCAGCTTTTCAAGTTCATCCTCATTTAGTCCGATCTTAATTTTACCATCCATCAAGCAAATTGTAGCAGGCACAACTCCGGCATCTTCAGCAATCTTCTCCAAATTCATAGCAACTTGAATATTCTCAGGATAAGGCATGCCATGCGAAATTATCGTAGATTCCAAGGCAATGACAGGTTTGTTATTATCCAGCGCTTGTTTTACTTTTTCGTTTATTTCCAGATATTTATTCATTAATTTCCATTACTTTTATCTTCATTTTTTTTACACCATATGGAATCAAGCCTATTTTTTCTGCAGCAGCTTTTGATAGATCAAGATCGCGTCCTTTCACAAAGGGACCTCTATCGTTCACACGCACAATCACAGATTTTCCGTTATCTTCATTTGTAACTTCCAATTTAGTATTAAAGGGAAGGGTTTTATGTGCACAGGTAAGTTTATTCATATTGTATATCTCACCATTAGCAGTTTGACGTCCGTGAAATTTCTTTCCATAATATGAACAGACGTAATAGAATTCGTCACCCTTTTTTAATTTTGACTGGTTGATTCCAGGCTTCCCATATCTTTGATCTATATGTTTTTTTGATGTTCCTCTGGTTTTAAATTGTGCATTTGAACTACAACCCAAAAATACTGAAATCAATAATATTATCCAAATGAATTTATTCAAAATTCCCTCCACTAAACTTTCCAGCTTCCAATAATGCATTATTAAAGAATTTGTCTATCAATATTTACTATTGACAGAAATAGCTCCCTCTTCAAGTTTTCTTAAAAAAATATTAAGGATTAAATATGAAAGAAACGCTTGTAGATTATTTTGTTTCGCTTATCACCATTGATAGTGAATCTAAAAATGAGAAAGCTGTCGCATTAAAGATTGCAGAAGATCTCCGTTTATTGGGCGCTGAAGTTAAGTTTGATAACGTTCATGAGCAAACTGGTGGAAATATAGGAAACCTCTATGGTTATTTCCCTGGTGATATTGATAAAAAACCTGTTCTTTTCTGCGCTCACATGGATACTGTAGTTCCTGGTAATGGGATCAAACCGCAAATCAAACAAGATAGAATTGTAACTGATGGCACAACAATTCTTGGTTCCGATGATAAATCAGGAATTGCTGAAATCATCTGGGCTATTAAAGAAATGAAGGATTCTGCAGAAGAACATGCGCCAATTGAAGTATTGTTTACGATCTCAGAAGAGATAGGGTTACTGGGTGCAAAACTTGTAGATCTTGCCCAGATAAAATCAGAATTTGGTTATGCATTGGATTCACATGAAATTGGGGATGTTGTTACTGGTGCACCTTCCCAAAACAGTATGAAATTTACAATTCATGGAAAAGAATCACATGCTGGGGCAGCTCCTGAATTTGGTGTGAGTGCAATTCAAATAGCGGCAGAAGCAATTTCAAAAATGAAACTCGGTAGAATTGACGAAGAAACTACCTGCAATATAGGAATAATAAGTGGCGGTACTGCAACAAATATAATTCCCAAGGAAGTTGTTTTAGAAGCTGAAGCTAGAAGCCATGATTCTGTAAAATTACAAGAAGTAACTGAGAACATGAAAAGTATTTTAGAAGATACAGTTGCGATGTATAAACTTGGTAACTTCCAGGCTTCTTTAAAAACAGAGATCGAAAAAGAATATCCAGCTTTTGTTTTAGATGTTGATGAACCATGTATACAGATTGCCAAGAGAGCTACTGAGAACATTGGTCTGCCTTTTTAGCAGCGGGATCAGTGGTGGTGGAAGTGATGCTAACATTTTTAATTTCAAGGGAATGAAAATGGCAGTTGTTGGCAGTGGAATGGAAGAAGTTCACACCGTTAATGAGTATATTAAACTTATCGATCTGGAAAATGGGACTAAATGGGTTAAGGAAGTTATCAGAGAATATTCAAAAGGATAGATCTGTTAGTTGATAACAAAATTAACTGGAAACAATAACGAAATATAGTTGTTTTGAAGGCTTGAATATGCTAAAAATTGCCATAATCGGTTATGGTCAAATGGGTAAACTCATTGAGCAGCTTGCTGTTCAAAATGATTGTGAGATCGTAGCCATCATAGATCCGCTTTTAGGAAATGAAATTACCGCTGAAACTGTTTCAAATGCTGATGTTTGCGTTGAATTTTCCACACCAGGTGCTGCTTTTAACAATATAAAGAAATTAGTTGAATTGGGTAAAAACGTTGTCACCGGTACTACCGGCTGGTTCGATAAACTCGACAAAATAAAAATAATGGTTGAAGAAGCAGGAACAGGCTTTATTTACGGATCAAATTTTTCTGTTGGCATGAACCTGTTTTACTCGATAATCGAATCTACTGCTAAATTAATGAACAAGGCAGAAGACTACGATCTTCAAGGTTTGGAAATACATCATAGGCAGAAAAAGGATAGTCCTTCCGGAACTGCAAAAATCCTTTCAGATATTATTCTAAAAAATATTGATCGAAAAACAAAATCTCAATTTGACCGGCTTGAAAGAAAAATTGAAAAAGAAGAATTTCATTTTGCCAGCATCAGGTTTGGAGATGTTCCCGGAACGCACTCTATCAGTTTTGATTCTGAAGCTGACACAATTGAACTTAAGCATACCGCACGAAATAGGAACGGACTGGTAACTGGTGCCATAAAAGCAGCAAAATGGATCAAGAATAAAAAAGGTTTTTATAATTTCACAGATAAACTGAATGAAATAATAGGCTGATCTCGAATGAAACTAGATTTCTTTAAAATGCAGGCACAGGGGAATGATTATATCTATTTTAACCTGATGGATAAACCGATTCCTCAAACAGATTTTGCTAAACTTGCAATAAATCTATCTAAAAGAAACTTTAGTATTGGATCGGACGGTATTGTGCTCATACTTAATTCAGAAACTTGCGATGCTAAAATGAGCATGTTCAATGCAGATGGTTCGGAAGGATTAATGTGCGGTTCTGCTCTTCGTTGCGTCTCCTATTATTTATCACAGAAATTTGGTAAAAATGAAATAAGTGTTGAAACACTTTCCGGGATTAAATCCGGATTGGTAATAGATAAAAATAAGAAACTTGTAACAATTAATCTTGGAATCCCTAAATTTATTCAAGAAGAAGATCTCATGATTAATGACCACACTGGAAATTTAATATCAGTTGGAAATCCGCATTTCGTGGTTTTTAAGGACTCATTACCTGAAAATATTGCTGAAAAACAGGGACAAAGTATTGAAAAAGCTGCAAATTTCCCTGATGGGATAAATGTTGAATTTGTGCAGATCATAAATAAAAATGAGATCAAAATGAAAGTGTGGGAACGCGGTAGCGGTGTAACTCTGGCTTGCGGAACCGGAGCTGGTGCTGCAACATTTTGTGGAATTAAAAAAGGATTTCTATCTTCTCCTGTAACCATGCAAATGCCGGGAGGAAGTGTAACTGTGGAATTAAAAAAAGCAGATATCTTCCTAACCGGAACAGTTGAACATGTTTTTAGCGGCTCTATAGAAATATGAAAAAATACTTATTTATCATCATTGCAATTCTACTTATCACTTCATTACAGGCAAAAAGCAAGTGGTTGGGTGAAGATAAAGTTATGCATTTCACAGGAAGTGCATTTCTCACATATTGGAATTATGGAGTCAGCAGTGATATAATGGAATTCTCATCAGATAAAAGCATATATTTTGCAGTCTCCTTCTCTCTTGCTTTAGGAACGGCAAAAGAATATAGTGATAAAAAACTTAAGAAAACCGGTTTCAGTTGGCATGATCTGATTTATGATACTGCCGGAATACTTACCGGAATAGTTCTAATAAATAATTTGAGGTTGTAGATTTATGGATAAACCTGTAGAAAAATCAACGATTGGAAAATATTTAAGCTCCATTCGGGAAGAGAAAAGATTAACTTTGGAAGACATCTCGGAAATTACAAAGATCAAAGTTAGGATTTTAGAAAATGTTGAAAAAAATCTCTTTGATGATCTGGGTGGAATTGGTTATGCTAAAGCAATGATCTTAACCTATGCCAAGGCTCTGGAAATTAGCGAAGATAAAGTTCACAAACTTTTGCAGAATCAGTTTAATTATAAACCGCAGCATAATGTTAAAAACCTTTCAACCCAACCTAGAAAGTTTTTACTCCCATCTAAAACATTCTCTGTTTTACTACTGATCATTGTTGTTACACTGCTTTCATACTTGGTTGTAAATCTATATGTAGATGGCGTTCTCACCTGGCCACCTTTTAAAAAAGCAGAAACTGAGAAGAAGATCGAACCAAAAGAATCAGCAGAAGATATTGATGAAAGTGCTAATAAGAAATCTTCGAAAGTTAAAAAGAAAACTGAGATAGTCATGCTGGAACAGATGGAAAAACCGGTAGAGAATACGATTAATGATACAACAGATCATCTGAATGAACTGATCTTCAAAGATAAAAAAAGTCCTTTTAATTACGACGAATAATTTCAATTTATGAAAATTGTTAAATACGAACACCTCCTGGCGTCCGTTCTGAAACCTGCACGTTATATAAACAACGAATTAAATAGTTTTAATAAAACCCCTGCTGAAAACACCGTGAATTTCTGTCTTGCCTTTCCTGATGCTTATGAGATCGGCTTTTCACATCTTGGTATCAAAATTTTATACACAATCCTAAACAACGAAGAAGATGCAGTTGCAGATAGAGTTTATGCACCTTGGCCTGATTTTGGTGAATTGCTCGTGAAGGAAAATATTCCTCTTTTCGGAATTGAAAGCTCAGTTGCCTGCTCGGATTTTGATGTAATTGGTTTCACACTTCAAACTGAACTTACGTTCACCAATATTCTCTATATGCTAGAATTGGCAAATATTCCGCTTTTAAATACTATCAGGAATGAAACTAATCCGATAATATTGGGTGGTGGACCAGCTGGCGCAAATCCAATGCCGCTCTCTATTTTCTTTGACGCTTTTCTTATTGGTGATGGTGAAGATGCGATCCTTGAGATCAAAGATGCTATCAAGGAAACTAAACAAAAAAGCCGGTTAGAAAAGCTGAAAGCTTTAGCCAAAATTGAAGGAGTTTATGTTCCAACTTTGCATCCAGGAAAAATAATTAAAGCTCGTAAATTCATGGATTTTAATAATCTTGATAAAACACATAAGAATCAGCTCATACCATGGATTCAGCCAACTCATTACCGTTACGTAGCAGAGATCATGCGAGGATGCTCCAAAGGCTGCAGATTCTGTTTTGCCGGAATGTTCTATCGTCCTGTGCGAGAACGTGATCCTAAAGTGATCCTTGATCAGCTCATCAAAGAAATTGGCAGTTACGGCTGGAGTGAAGCAGCTCTCACCTCTCTCTCTTCCAGTGACTATTCCTGTATAAAACCTTTGTTACTGGAGATTTACAATAATATTGATAAATCCAGTTTATCTCTTCCTTCCATGCGGGTTGACAGCATTGATGATGACCTTACGAAACTGATGAGCGCCATGCGGCAAACAGGGCTTACACTTGCTCCTGAAGCTGGAAGTCAGAGATTACGTGATATAATTAATAAGAATATCAGTGAAGAAGATATTTTTAAAAGTATTCAAATTGCTTTGAACAACGGATGGCAACTGGTTAAATTATATTTCATGATCGGACTACCGTTTGAAAACGATGATGATATTTTGGGAATTGTAAAACTAATTGAAGATATAGTTAAAATCTCTGGGAAAAAATTGAAGATAAACGTTGCAATTTCACCTTTTGTTCCTAAACCATTTACTCCTTTCCAGTGGGCAAAAATGGATGATAAAGAAATAATGCTATCCAAAATTTATCTGATCCGTAACGGACTTAAAAAGTATAAATTTGTGCGAGTGAAATACCATGAAGTGGATAATTCTGTTTTGGAATGTATCATTGGAAGAGGTGATAAAGCCATTGGAGAACTGATTCTGAAAGCTTATGAATTTGGAGCGAAATTCGATGGTTGGAATGAACATTTTAATTACCGTTACTGGCAAATCGCAATTGATGAACTGGAAATGGATATTTCAAATTATACGAAGGCTCTTGATTTAGAGCAACCTCTGCCCTGGGATCAAATAGATATTGGCATAACAAAGAAGTTTTTAACTGAGGATTGGCATAGAGCAGAAGCAGTGCAATTAACGGAAGATTGTAGAACCGGCGTTTGTACTAATTGCGGGATCTGCACCAAAGAAATTCAACCACAATTTGTTCCTCAAGAAATAACTCCAGCCTTTGAAATTCACACTGATGAACATTCTAATGTTCCCAATATTCATTACCGTGTTTTCTTCAGCAAAGTAGGCAGACTGCGTTTCGTGGCTCATCTTGATACAATGCGTATGATCCATAATATCTTACGAGCAGTAGAATTGCCGGTTGTGTTTTCTCATGGTTACAATGTTCATCCCAAAGCTGCTTTGGGAGCACCATTACCGTTGGGAGTAGAGGGCGAGAATGAGTATTTTGATTTTGTTCTAAAAGAAGAAATTCCAAACGAGCAGATCTTTGCACAATTCAATAAAGTTATGCCTAAACAACTTAAACTGAAAAAAGTGATCCCGATTGAGACCAAACAAATGCGAGCCATGAACTACTATGAATTTGAGAAGATCTCAGTTATTCCTCCGCAAGATTCTTTTAAAACCTTCCAGCAAAAAACAGATGAATTCAATGAAGCTGAAGAGTGGCAATTCACACGAATTCGCAAACATAAAGAGAAAATTGGAAATCTTAAAGATATTATCCATAAAATTGAATGGACAACAGGTGAACTTACAGTAATTAAGAAAACTGTTGGTGCTAGCATTTTTGATTGTTTACAGCACATCTATGGAATAGAAAGAGATAAGACAAACGATTTTGAGATCATACGAAGAGAACTGATTCACGAAGTTTGATAGCCCTCTCCCGCTCAAAATCACTGAAGAGGGAACAAAGAGAAGCAAGATATCTTTCTACCTTCCAAGCAGAAGCTTGTGTCATCCTGACGTTTACCAGCCTTTGGCTGGAATCTCTCACGTTGTTCTCTTCTGGAAGATTTCCGTAATTTTAGTTAACGCCGTTAAATACTTTTGTTATTGACAGTTAAAGTATTATTTTTCAACCTACAATTAATATATTACATTAAGCATGAAATCATAAATATTGTCTGGAACTTAAAATGATAGGAATAGATGAAAATATAAAAAAAGGTCTTATACACTCCCAAATTAGGGGTGTTCGTGACAAAATTTACGGGGACACAAACGTTAGTAGCATTTGTGAAATTCAAAAATTGATTGGAGGTTAATTTGGGAACAGGGACAAAATTAGTTAACTTGGCAATT
>CAZSOM010000014.1:0-13876 GCA_964608295.1 uncultured Candidatus Cloacimonadota bacterium | reverse complement strand
CCATCATCAGCATTTTCTTACCATTACACATTACTTCAGTATCTTGCTCTGAATCTATAACACGAAAATAGGGATAATGACCTAGTGCGATTAACTCTTGGGCAGCAGTAAAATTCGCTACCTTATCTAATAAACTCATTCAATACCTCTTTATTGATATATACAATTACAAAAACAGTATTTGGAAAGCGTGTGTCAATAAATTAAATTCTCTCCTCTTTACAGTTTATATTGATTACTAATTTTTTATTTTAATAATAACATTCTTTTGGAAGCAATGTCTTTTCCATTAGAAACTAATTTGTAGAAATAAACTCCGCTGGAAACAGGCTTATTTGTTTGGTCTGTACCATCCCATATAATTGAATGTTTTACCTCGACAGGCTCAGCATGACATTCAAAAGTTTTTACTTTCTGCCCTTTAAGATTATAAATTTCCAGTCTTGGATTTTGTGTATCTTCAGGTTTCAATGAAAATGAGATTGTTGTTATAGGATTGAAGGGATTGGGATAATTGGTTAACGCTATGCTCAAATGAAACAATTCATCGTCAGAATTTACATATGGTAATTCAAATTCTACAATATCCGATTCTCCAGCTTCATATTCTGCTGAGAGACCAACCCAATGTTGCTGACCACTTACTAAACCCATTAATTGATAAAATAAATCTGATGTAGTGCCTTGTAGGTCTCCATCTAAATAAACATTATAATACAAGAATGGTGATGTGCTCCCTGGTTCAGGTTCTTCCCAGGTAACATATCCATTACTTGTTGAGTTTGCATTCAAGGGTGGATTGAGTGTGTGGGGAATACTTATTGTTGTTTCTGTTATTAAAGATTCATATCCACCTTCATAAATAATAGAAATTCCATAGATTGTTTCAACTCCATAAACTGGATCAAAATAGATTATATTAGTAAAAGATATTTGAACTAATAGAACTCCATCCCGATAAATGTTTATTTCTGTAGGTTGTGCAAATGTTGGATATGTTGTATCAATTTCTATATATAAATTTTCGATGTTTACATTCAATTCAGCTGGAGCAAAAGGAGATAATGTTGGTTCGTAATCTACTATACCATAAGCAGGATTATCATTACCATCAATTATCGTTACATCGATTGGAGGATCATCATCCCATACATTATTTTCAGCTGTTATATCCATCGAACTGGTATTATAAACGCTGTATTCTTCACCAGTGTAAAAGATATTATCATAAATGCAGTTATAACCATCATCATCAGGATCAGCATTATTCAAGTCACCCAAATTTACTGTTGCATCTGCTGTCAGATAGAATCCTGTATAATTATTATTTACTTCGTTGTAGGTAAAAATTGCATCTGCACCATCTCCATACAACATTACTCCTGCTCCTGAATCAGGATTATTTTCCGCAAAGTTATGATGAATGTGATTCCATTTATAGGTTCCTTTCCCAACATAGAGGTAAATGCCTGTATAATTGTAACTAACTTCATTGTATTCAACTATTGGAGCCATGTTGTCATAACCAAAGAGATTTGCTAAAGTGATACCCTGTTTATCGTTGTGATGGATATAGTTATTGGTTATTGTTGGATTGCAGGAATGGGAATTACTCTGTAGTGAAAGCTGGATAGCTCCATAGAATTGCACTCCCAAGCCACAGCGTGTCACTTCACAAGAATCAATGAGAACATTTGAGTTATCAACAACGGTAATTCCACTTTTTTGTACTTGAGTAATTTTGGAATGTTTAATTTCCATATAGGATGGAGCATTGGAAGCCATGCCAGAAAATGAGATAGCTTTCTGATGATCATCAAAAAAGGAGTGATCTATCAAAACAGGACTATTGATAGAATGAATACCATAATCATTTGTATCATCCGTGTTGGAAATTCTGCAGTAATTGAATTGACTTGTTGTAACTTCATCTTCCAGGCGAAGTCCTCCCCAGTTCAATCCTCCGTTACCGTAAAATCTAATTGTATCGTTTTGCGTTCCTGCCGCCAGGATATTGCCCATTGCTGTTATCTTGTAATTCCCCATGGCAATAACTTCAACACCGAGTTCAATTTGTAATGTTTCATTGGCAGGAATTGTAATTTCTCCAATTATGTTGTAGGGACTACCGGTTAAATTCCAATTACCGGATTGATTTCCGGAAACATCAGTTGCACACAGAGAAATGATGACGAAAAATAAACTTAAACTTATTAATACTTTTTGCATGATTACCTCCTGATCAATCTTTATTTCTTCTTTTAATCTGATTATAAATAAAAATAGCAATTAAAGCAACCACAGCGATCCCAGCTCCTATCCATTTTAACGATGTAAGAAAGGTTACAACAAGAGACGCAATACATACTCCTAAGAAAATGAAAAAGATAGATTTCCAAAAACTGAGTCCCATTAAGTAAGCTGCTAAAGATCCTGTCCAGGCTCCAGTAATCGGTAAAGGGATTGCTACGAAGAACATTAAACCAATTTCCTCGTACTTTTCTATGATCTCACTTTTACTACGCGTTCTCCTGAAAATCACTTCCAATAATTTCTTGGTGAATTTGAACTTGAAAAAGATCTTTGTGACAAAATCAAAAAATAAAAGGATGAGGAAGATCGGAACCATGTTACCCGCAATTGCCAACGGTATCACCTTCCAATATGAAAGATGATAGGAATAAATTCCAATCGGGATTGCACCCCGCAATTCAAAAATCGGGATCATGGCGATCAAGAAAACTTTCATCTCAGATGATACATTTATCAGTTCGATCTTAGCTTCTAATTTCTCTTTTAAACCAGCATCAGCAAGAAGTGACATTGTCATACAAAGCAAAATTAGTATGATAGATATTTTTCTCATTCCTGCCATCCTTCATCACCGATCAACGGCACAAAGGTGCATCCACCTTCATTTGTATGAACGTAACCATCTTTCGTTCTAGTGATAATGACAAGTTGTTGCAGCATCCTATTCCCGGTAGGAATGATCAGTTTACCATTCATGGCAAGTTGTTTTGTCAAACTTTCCGGAATGTCCGGTGCTGCAGCTGCCACGATTATTTTATCAAACTGTTCCTGCTTGGGATATCCATCAGCCCAACCCAATGTTCCATCTCCAGATCTATAATAAATATTATTATAATTTAATTCATCAAGTTTATTTTTAGCTCTTTGCAGAAGAGAATCGATCCTTTCAACCGTGTAGACTTTATTCACGATCTCAGCGAGTAAGGCTGTTTGATAACCTGAGCCAGTACCGATCTCAAGAACATTGTCGCTAGCTTTTAGCTCTAATACCTGCATCATCAAAGCTACAATATAGGGTTGAGAAATCGTCTGTCCTTCACCAATACTGAGTGGAGAATCATTATAAGCAAGATGGCTGATCTCACTGGGAACAAAAAGATGTCTCTCCACTTTCAGAAAAGCCTTCAGTACATTTTCATCAGTTATCCCACGTGCAACAAGCTGATATTTGATCATATTCTCACATGATGATCTATGTCTCATTCTTTAATTTTCCTCTTTATGCCTATCAAGCCAGGCATTTATCTGACCGAATGAATCTTTCTTTGTAAAATCAGGAGCTATTGGTGTAATTGAAGCATAACCATTTTTCACTGCATTTGCATCGGAATTTTCAATTTCAGTCCAATGTGGCTCATCACCTCCAATAAAGTAGATAGTTTCACCATTTTCATTTTTTTCTTCCCGGACGAAATTGTAATATTTCCTATGCCCAATACAAGTAACTTTTGTTCCCTTGATCTCTTCATATTCAATATTTGGAACATTAATATTAAATACTTCATTTTCAGCTATTTCTTTGTGAATGCCCTTTTCCAACATCTCACACAAATATTTTGCAGCTGTAATAAATTTCTGATCTTTATAAGAAGCCAATGAAATAGCAATTGACTTGTAACCTAAGAACATTGCTTCAATAGCAGCTGCCACAGTGCCGGAATACAGCACATCTTCGCCCATATTCTGTCCTGCATTTATCCCTGAAATAACCAGTTCAATGTTGTTATCAACTAAAAGCTGGGAACCTAAGATCATACAATCTGCAGGAGTACCTGATATTGCATAGTGTTTCTCCGCTTTCTCGATTATTCTCATAGGTTTGAAAAGTGAGATGGAATGTGATTTTGCACTTTGCTGTTCCAATGGTGCTGCAATAATAATGTCATGTCCGTATTTTTTAAGTTCTTCTGCCAGAATAGTTATTCCCGGTGCATCATAACCATCGTCATTTGTTAGTAGTATATTCATTAAATCTCCATTATTTTTTTGTTTCAGAAAGTACGATCTTGATAAAATTTTTAATATCACGCCAACTTGAGATGTAGCTTACCTGTCCATCATAGATAGTTTCAATTGGAGTAAATCCAATCTTTCCGTTTTTTTTTGCAATTTTCAGGATGATCTCAGTTTCAAATTGATACCGCTTTGTCTTGAATTCCATATCTTTCAGAATGTCCAAATTATATAATCTATATCCACATTGCGAATCAATTATCTTTTGTTTCGAGGCAATTGATACAACCCAACTGGTAAGGGTGTTGCTGCAAAGCCGCATAAACGGCATTTTCTTGTGTGAGAAGTCTCTATTACCGATAACCAATTCCAGGTTAGATTCATTTTGCTTTTTGATAAAATCTGGAAAATCTTCAGGTTGATGCTGCAGATCACTATCTATTGTAAAGGCATAGTTGAAACCAGCTTTTATTGCAGACGTGAAGCCAGTTTGCAAAGCATTCCCCTTTCCACAATTTACTTCCAGATCGACCAGGTTCACACCGATCTTTTCACAAATATCTTTGGAATTATCTTCTGAAGCATCATTGATTGCAAATACGTTTTCCAGTGGGAAATATTCACTAATCCGTTTAAATAATTCCAGCAAATATTTCTCTGAATTATATATAGGAACAATTACCGCTGTCTTCTTCCAGTCTGCTTTCATAATCCTGCTTCATAATTTTTTGTAATCCAAAATTCATGCCTTTCAGTGTCAAGCAAATCATTGCAAAGAAAAAAATTGACATTAAAGCTTATTTTAAGAAAAAGAAATCAAAAAAAATAGAGATTATAGGAGACATTATGGCTGAAAATTTAGTTTTTGGAGACATCAGCAGTAAAGAAGCAATGAACTTGGAAGAAACTTACGGTGCACATAATTATCATCCCTTGCCAGTTGTGATAGCTAAAGGTGAAGGAGCAAAAGTCTGGGATCCGGAAGGAAAGGAATATTATGATTTTCTTTCTGCCTATTCCGCAATTAACCAGGGACATTGTCATCCCAAGATCATTAATGCTCTCACAGACCAGGCAACTATTCTAACACTAACCTCCCGAGCTTTCTTCAATAATAAATTAGGCGAATTTGAAAAATTTATTACTGAATTCTTCGGTTACGAAATGGTTCTTCCAATGAATACAGGTGCCGAAGCAGTAGAAACTGCAATTAAATTATCACGTAAATGGGGTTATGAAAAAAAAGGAATTGAAGAAGATAAAGCAATAATCATTTTTGCAGAAGGAAATTTCCATGGCAGAACCATAACCATTGTGTCTGCTTCCACAGAT
The DNA here is from genome assembly GCA_964608295.1 of uncultured Candidatus Cloacimonadota bacterium. Classification (GTDB taxonomy): domain Bacteria; phylum Cloacimonadota; class Cloacimonadia; order Cloacimonadales; family TCS61; genus Tenebribacter. The sequence goes on along the minus strand of CAZSOM010000014.1, from coordinate 8,278 downwards.
CCTGATTGCCGAAAAGGATTTGGACCATTTACTCCCGGATTTCAGAAAATTCCTTATAATGACACAAAAGCATTAGAAGAAATTTTACAAAAACATGGTGAGAATGTGGCTGCCTTTATAGTAGAACCAATTCAAGGTGAAGCAGGTGTATTTGTTCCAGACGAAAATTACGTTAAAGATTGTTATGATATTTGTAAAAAGCATAATGTTCTGTTTGTGGCTGATGAAGTACAATCTGGAATTGCTCGCACAGGTAGACTTTTATGTTGTGATTATGCCGGGATCAAACCGGATATTGTGATTTTGGGAAAAGCAATTTCTGGTGGAGTTCTTCCAGTTTCTGCTGTTCTTTCTTCCAGAGAAATAATGTTAACTATCAAACCAGGTGAACATGGTTCAACTTTTGGCGGATTCCCACTTGCTTGTGCAGTTGCAAAAGCAGCTTTGGAAGTTGTAAAAGATGAAAACCTTACAGAAAAAGCTGAAGAGTTAGGAAAGATTTTCCGTGAAGAAATGGAAAAGATCGATTCTCCATTGATTAAGCTTGTACGTGGCAAAGGACTTCTAAATGCTATTATTATTGAGCCAAAAGATGGAATTGAAGCCTGGGATATTTGTGTTAAACTCAAAGAGAATGGTCTACTCGCTAAGCCAACACATCAGCATATTATCCGTTTTGCTCCACCACTTGTTATTACAAAAGAGCAGCTTATGGAGTGCGTTGAAATTATTAAGAAGACAATATTAAAATTAAGCTAAAAGATAGTAGTACAGTAAAGATCTAGGTTTTATTTAAGCCACCCTGACTGTTTTAGGGTGGCTTTATATATTATAAGGAGAGAGTAATGAAAAATGTTATTTGGGTATTATTGATAGTAATTTTCATAGCAAGCTGTTCAAATGGAAATAAAGATAAATTAATTATTGGAATCATTAAACCTTCTCTGAATCATATCACTTTGGATTTTGGTTTGGAAACCAAGTTTTTAGACAGAGATCAATATAAGATCAAGAAATTTCTCTCAGGTTGGGAAACAAATGAAGCGCTTATCTCAGGAAAAATTGATATTGCCATTTTACCATTTACTTATAGTTGGCTGGATATTTCCAATGGTAAGAATGTTAAGATCATCTCTTTCTTAGAACGTGAAAGTGATGGTATTATTGCCAGCAAAGATATAAAAACTATAGATCAACTTCAGGGGAAGAGGATTGGTGTGCTTAAAGCTTCTACTTTAGATATTTTTGCTGAGATCATGTCTGATGATCATGGAATCGAAATGGAATTTGTATATTTCCGAACACCAATAGATATGGCAGCTGCTTTGAAAGCTGGTGAAGTAGATGCACTAAGCTATTATGCTCCTTCCATCTTCAAATTCACCAGCAATTTTCATATTATCCATTGGTATAGCGATGATCATCCTCTTCATACCTGCTGTAATATCACTGCGGGTGAGAAAGCAATTAACACCAAATCAGATTTGATAAAAGAATTCCTCATCGGATTGGAAGAAGCTACTTCTGAATTTAATAAATCTCCCTCAACTGCATTTAAAGCTGTAGAGGAATTTTATAAGATATATCCACCCTATTCTAAGCAATGTTTGTATCATACAAAATATGTAATGGGATTAGATAGTAAAATGAAAGAATCCGAGTTGAAAGCGTTTAAAAAAATGATTGAAAAAGGTTATGCTGAAAATCCGGTAGATATTGAAGATGTATACTTTGAGATTAAATAGAATTATAGGAGGTTTGCTTGTAATTCTATTGTTCATTGGTCTTGCTTGTTCTCTTGGAATATCATTAAATGATATCCTGAAAAGCAGGCTTTCACTAAACCTTCTTCTCCAAGATTTTATATTCTCTTTTCTAAGGGTAACAATCATTGCTACTTTTGCCTGGATTACAGGAATATTAGTGGGTTATTTACTTCATTTTTCTCAGGTAATTAATGATCTTCTCCTTCCCATAATAAATTTTATTCGTCATATTTCACCTTTTGCCTGGCTACCATTTGCCATAATTTGGTTTGGTTTGGGAGAGCTTCCGCTCACGTTTATTATGTTTATCACTCTCTTCTTCCCAACTTTGATAGCAGCTTCTGCATCTTTCTCAAATTTACCACGTGAATATCTTGATGAAGGTCATGTGCTGGGAGCAACACAATTTCAAATATTCCGCCATATTGAGCTTCCTCTAACATTTACTTCCTTACTAAATTTATTCCGTATAATTTGGGGACTGGGTTGGACGGTTATTATCGCTGCGGAAATGTTGGGCGTGAATAGTGGTATGGGATTCCGACTTCTAGATTTCCGATATTTACTGAAATATCCTGAAATGTTGATCTACTTTATTGTCATGGGTTTCACTGGGATTATTGTTGATTCAATTCTAAAAAAGATAGTTAAAATTTATAAAAACAAAATTTATTAAATTAAAATTACCCTGACTGAAATGAGATTCTAACTATTATTACGTTTTTTTCAGTTTGACATTTACAATGTTTAGTAGATATTATAGTGATATAGTGAAATTTCATTCTCTTGGATAAATTAAAAGACTTGCATATTTATTGCAGGTTAAAAGTTTTGAAAAAATTTTATAATCGATACACTGGAGGAGATGTGAAAAGAATTATATTTTTAGTACTAGTTCTACTTATTGCAGGCAGCATTCTCATGGCAGAAGTGCAAAAAGTAGCCATACTTGATTTCAGCAATAGCGACAGAGAAAGTGATTATGTAGCCAGTGCTTTAATGAAAAGAGATTTTCCTGCGGTCTTTAAAGACCTTGAAGATGTTGAATTGATAAGTTTGAAAGAATCTGCTAAAATATTTAAAGCATCGGGAATTACCAACCTTTCTTATGCTGGTACAGAAGATATAGCAAACATGGGTAGCGAATTAAATGCAGATGTTGTGATATGGGGAACAGTATCTACAGAAACTAGCTCCTGTTTCAAGGTAATCGCAAAGATCTATAGTATGCAGTCAGGTGAAGTTAGTGAATCCACTTTCAATGTGGAGAAGAAAAGTAAGCAGAGACAGCAAACGATTACTGAGAAACTTCTACCAAAGATCCAAGAGCTTGGTGCTGGTGAGATAGATAAACTACTTAATATTGGTGTTCAGCATTTTAGCAGCAAGAATTACACTTCAGCAGAAGAAACATTTTTAAATTTAGTTGATCTTGATGCAAATAACAGAGATGGATTTTTCTATCTTGGACTTATTAAGTTTATCCAAAAAGAGTATGATGCTTCAGTAGAATATTACAATAAGGCACTGGAAATTGTACCGGAAGATAAAGATGTTCTAGATTTCCTGAGTAAATCGTATATTAAAATGGAAGAATATGAACTCGCAGCTGAAACACTTGAAAAGATCACTGAAATTGTAAATAGTAAAGAAATCTGGTTAAGAATTGGTAATATTTATGGTGAATTGCAGTTTACAGATCAAGCTAAAGAAGCTTATAATTATGCTATTGAAATAGATGAAGAATATTCTGATGCATTCAAGGCTTTGGGTGAGCTACTTTATGATATGGAGTTTTATGATGAAGCTATTGAACCTTTGGAATTTGCTTCCAACGCCTTCCCTGAAGATGATGATCTTCAGAAGAAACTTGCTAAATGCTATCACAAAACCGGCAAGCTGGAAAGTGCTATAGAAAATTACCAGCAAATGGTTATAGATCAACCTGAGAATAAAACAGCATATATGAACCTGGCTGGTGCCTATAGAGAAACAAACCAAAATGATAAAGCTCTTAAGGTTTTAACAGACCTTAAAGTTCTTGCTCCTGATAATCCAAAGGTATATCTGCGTTTAGCTGATGTTCATATTGCCTTGGTAGAATTTACCAAAGCAAAAGAGAATGCCAATAAAGCAATTGAAATAGATGCTGAACTTTATGATTCATACCGAGTGTTGGCTTCCATTCACCAAAAGATAGGTTATGGAAAGTATGAGAAATTCTTAGAGTACGAAGAATTGTATAAAGATAAAAGTGTTTATTATGGTCCGAAAGCTGACGAATTGGTTGAGAAGCGTGATAAAGTGAAATCTGAAGCTCATGCTAATTTTATTAAGGCAGAAAACTATCTAAATGATACAGAAAATAGAACTGATAAAGATTCTGTTCTTAACGACATTAAGAAAACCAGGAAAACTCTGAAACAGCTAAAAGAAGCTACAAAATCTGGTGGATTTTAATATAACTTGAACATTTGCAAAATCCCCTTTGGAATTCCAAAGGGGATTTTTTTTTAATATTTTTTTGTCATCCTCAGCTTGACTGGGGATCTTAGATTTCCATTTTCGTGGGAATGACAGTGATTATTTATTAAAATAAAAATTATCCGTTTGACAATTAAGTTTCAATTTTCATTTTGTTTTTATATAATTGTTTCCAACATGAAATAGAAAACATTAAAGAATTCAATATTCGGTTTAATGTGAATTATTATAAAAGCTATTGTTTTTATAATGGTAGAAAAAAATCATAGGAGGATATTATGAGTAAAATTAAAAAAATCGTGTTTTGCATTTTGGCTGTGTTGTTATTAACTTCAACTGTTTATGGTAAAAAGAAAAAGATCGATGCTCCTGATAAATTGGTAGTATCGTTTTCAAAAGAAGGTTTTGGTAAACCAAAGAGGGGGTTTTTAGTAAAAAAAGGTCCTGAAGAAGATTTTTTTTGGAAAGAATTCGATGGAATTTTTAAAGATATTTCAAGAAAACATGGATTAATACATTCTTCTGATCAAGAGAATCCTGATTTGATAATAAAACCTGAATTTACAATTAATATTAAAGAAAACTACAAAGGTAATAAAAATAGATGGGAGTATTCCGTGAAAATTGTTTTAGATGTTTTTAGTTCATCTGGTGACAAACTTTTCACGATAAAACGTGATGTAAAGCATGTCTTTACCAGACATTATAATAATGATATAAAAGAATATATAGATGGATATGACCGTCTAGCAAACTCTACGCTAGTAACTTATGCCCTGAAGGATTTAAGTGGGTTGTTAGGTAAATATAAACCTGAAATAAAATCTATTGAAGATGAATTCATCTCACATCCTCAATTTGTTCTTGCGTACTACTGGAAAAAAGAATTTCCTGCATTGAAATCTGATGAAATTGATAATGATTTTATTATATGGAATGGATACTTTTGTGAAAAGAATTATAATTCAATACAAAATCCTTTTAAAAAGATAAAGGAAAATATTCAAAGTTAAATTGATGAATATTTAACACCTCGAAGCCCTGTTGACATAAATTCTCGAATTCCAAATATTATTAATAAACCGATACTTCCTGATTTACCGAAATTAGTGAAAGATCAATTTGAGACAAAAGCAATGTTTGATGAACGTGTTAGGAAAGCAATGGATGAAAGACAAATTCAAATTGTTGAACTTCAAGAAAAATATCGCAGGGATGTTGAAGAAAGAAACAAAATAATTGAAAATTTACAAATAGAATACACCAATGATTTAGAAAAAATTAAGAATGAACAAAAATTGAAAAAAGAAATACTTAAGCAGAAGATTAACGAATTTACTCAAAAATCATTCTTCGAAATAATGGGATTTCCAATATTAGAAAACGCAGTGTATGATGCAGAAACAGACATAATGTATGTTGACATAAAGGCTTCAAATGCCGACTATCAGAAGAAAATTTCATTAAATGTTCCACTCTCAGCCGCTGAAACATTTTATGATAATGTGACGGCTGAATATGCAATGCCAATAATTATATATTCAATTGATGAAAATTCAATAAACCTTGAGCAGATAAAAGTGTATTCCGATAAAGAGTATTATCTGGCAACTTTAACTGATGAAGATTTCAAACCTGAGACAATAGAAGTAGTCTTAGAAGACCAAAAAATAGAATTTGATTCTAACCAGCAAATAAACTTAGAATTACAGAATCCCAATCTAACAGATACCTACAGAGTAAATGCTATTCAATATGGAGAATCATCTGAATCAAAAGGGTTGATATATGATGATGATTTAACCCCTCTTGTTAATAAATTAGAAAGTAATCCCGTAGATTCAAAGAAGTGGCTCTTTATTATTGCTGTGGAAAATTATGATGAAACTGATCCTGTTCTGTTTTCACAAAACAGTGCTGATCTTTTCAAAGAAGCTGCCCAGAAAGTGTTTGGAATTAAAGAAAGGAATACTTATGCATTAATAGAAAATGATGCAACTAGCGGTAAAATTAAAGATAAGTTGCAAAGGTTGTATGATAATGTAAAAGAAGGAGATATAATTTATTTTTATTATAGCGGTCATGGTGTTCCGGTTCCCAAAACCGAAGAATCTTTTATCTTACCCAAAGATAAAATTGTAGATTACATTTCCAAAGAATCTGAATTTAATTTATCAAATATTTATAAAAAACTTTCTGATTCAAAAGCAGAAACAGTTTTTGCTTTTATTGATGCTTGTTTTAGTGGAAAGACTGATAATATCCCTATATTTAAAGGAGTTGCTCCAGGCTTGATTAAAACTAAGAAAGTTAATTTCAATATGAAAAAAATGGTTGTGTTAACTGCAGGTAAAGATAATCAATTTTCAAATAGTTTTGATGAAAAAGGACATAGAATGTTCAGTTATTATCTCATAAAAAGTCTGGCAACAAGAAAAGATATTGATCTCGATTTGCTTTATAAGGACATTAGTGTTAAGGTTCACGATACTTCTTTTGAAAAAGGGGATGTTTATATTCAGGAACCACAAATTTATGGTAATAAAAAATTGAACTTATTTAATGAGGAAAAATGATGAAAAATACAACTTTATACTTTGTGTTACTTTTTATTATATTTTCCATTTTTCTGAATGCTTCACCACCTGAATGGTTTCGCAAGTTATCTCACAAAGATTATGAAATTATTGGATATGGTAGTAGTAAAAGTAGGGATGATGCCAAAACAATGGCGAAAGAAGAAATTGCTAATTCTATACAAACTCAAATAATATCAGAGAATGTTATTGAAAGAACCGACATTAATGATGTTGTTAATGAAAAAATGAGCAAATACATCAAAGCAAAAACCAATGTTGTCTTGAGTGATTTGATAACAATACAAGAGGAAAGAAAGAAAAAAGAATGGTATGTTGCTCTAATTTATGAAAATCTTCCAATTGAGAAAAAATTCAAAAAAAGAGTTTCTTTATTTGATCATGAAATAGAAAAACAAAATAAATATTTATTAAATTCTCCCTTAATACAAGCGATTAATGAAGAATTAAATTGTACTCTGGACATCAAATTAAAAAGAAAGAACAAGATGTGGTATTTAACTTATGAAAATGTTATGTTGCCATTAAGTCCTGATGAGTTTGAGAAATTATTTATTAGTTCTAATTCAGATAAAATCTCAATAATACTATCTAAATCTTCTATACTTACGGAAGGTGATGTTTTTTCTTTTTCTGTTGAATCAAAACAAAATGGCTATTTATCAATAATAAATGTTTATGAAAATGGTGAATGTTTTATCATAACCCCTAATCAGTCCGTAACGTCAAATAATCCTGTTAGATTCCCTGATGAATCTTCTGATAACAAATTAGTTGCAGGTCTATTTAGTGAGAATCAACCGACTTACGATTTGTATTTAGCTTTATTTGATAAAGATAAAATCAACTTAAGTAGAATCCAAACAGCAGGAGAAAAAATAGAAAGTGAAGAAAGACATTATAAGTTTAATGAAGTGTTAGAGATGATGAATGAGTATGAATTTTGCACGGTTTTAATAAGGACAAGACCTAAAATGTGATTCTGCTAGCAGTCATTTACCCATATTAGATTGAAAAAAAGTAAGAAATACATAGCAGTTGTCATACATTTATAAACATAAGACATAGATTCCCAATCGAGTTGGGAATAACATAATTGTTTGTCTTTCTGACGTCACTTTTACGTTGTTCTCAGGAAGAATCTCTACGTTGAATAAACCCTCTTTAATTCTCCCTTACAAAGGGAGACTCACTTATTAATCCTATTTATTAAACAAGATCGGAAATAACTGCCTTACATGTTTGATCTTCTTTATACCAGCTGCTTTACTTGAAGTTTTGCTTTTAGCAGAAATAATGATATTTTCATAACCGAGTTTTTTAGCTTCTTTAATTCTTTTGTCAGTTTGAGAAACCGGTCTAATCTCACCATTAAGACCAACTTCACCCAGTAACAAAGTATTTGGCGGAAGCGTGAGTTCTTTGAAACTA
>CAZSOM010000013.1:8918-14283 GCA_964608295.1 uncultured Candidatus Cloacimonadota bacterium | reverse complement strand
TGTAACCAGACTGGAAGAACTTTCTGCTGGATTGAAAACAACCATATTTGTGCGAAACGGTGAAGAATTTGCCGGTGAGATGATCTAAGATTTTGGTAGCAAACAGACACTAACATACCAATGAATGAAGATGTTCAAATAATTGTTGAGAAATATATTAAAAAACAATCAAAGAATAAGCAGATGTGAACTAATATAAAATGAGTTTTGTTAGACATAGTAAAATGGAGAAATATCATGAATAAAATAATCGTACTCGGAGCTGGAATGGTCGGTAGAGCAATTGCCATTGATCTGGCTAAAAAATATAATGTAGTATCTGCCGATATATGTGAAGAAAGTTTAAAGAAACTAGAAAAAATCGAAAATATTGAAACAATTTTAAGTGATCTTTCTGAAAAAGAGAATATTAAGAATCTGATCAAAGACGCTGATATTGTTGTAAGTGCTGTTCCCGGTTTTATGGGATTTGAAACATTGAAGACAATCATTGAATCCAGTAAGGATGTGGTTGACATTGCCTTCTTTACTGAAGATGCCTTGCAGCTTGATAAACTGGCAAAGAAACATAACGTTACAGCTATTATGGATTGTGGAGTAGCACCTGGAATGAGTAATGCGATCCTGGGTTACCATAATGCCAAGATGAAGGTTGAAGATTTTGAATTTTACGTAGGTGGTCTTCCCCAGATAAGAACTCTTCCCTTCCAATATAAAGCTCCTTTCTCGCCTATTGATGTTATCGAAGAATATACACGACCTGCTCGTTTTGTGGAAAATGGGAAAACGGTTGTCAAACCCGCCTTATCGGATACTGAATTAATTGAATTTAAAGATATAGGAACGTTGGAAGCTTTTAATACTGATGGATTACGCTCGCTTATCAAAACGATGGACATCCCTAATATGAAAGAGAAAACGTTACGTTATCCTGGTTATATCGATCAAATTAAACTTCTCAGAAATTACGGTTTCTTCCAAACAGAAGAGGTGCAAATTGAAGGAAAAAAGATTCGCCCGATCGATTTGACTTCCAAGTTGTTAATCTCAAAATGGAAACTGGAAGATGATGAACCTGAATTAACCGTAATGAAAGTTATTGTTTCCGGAATAGAAGATAATAAAAAGGTAAAATATACGTATGATCTCTTTGACAAATTTGACACAGTTACACAAACGTCTTCTATGGCTAGGACAACCGGATATTCTTGTACTTCAGCTGTGGAACTGGTTTTAAGTAGTGATTTTGCTGGCAAAGGTTTATTCCCGCCTGAATTTCTGGGTGCTAAAGATGATTGCTTGAAAAAAATGTTGGCATATCAAGAAGATAGGAATATTTTTTATAAAATCAGCAAGGTAATTTCAGCGCAAGTTCAATGAAAAATTAATAGGATAAAAAATGGAAGAAAATAGTAAAAGATTTATCGGAGCTACGGCAATAATATTAGCTGCCACAATGTGGGGATTTGACGGAGTTGTGCTTACTCCACGTTTGTACAATTTGAATACTGGATTTGTCGTATTTATGCTGCATTTCGTACCATTTGTATTAATGAATACATTTCTTTATAAAGAATATAAAAAACTTAAAGAATTCACTAAAACTGACTTCTTAGTATTAGGCGGAATTGCCCTTTTTGGAGGAGCACTAGGTACACTGGCAATCGTAAAAGCTCTATTTTTAGTTCACTTTGATCACCTTTCCGTAATCGTAATGCTGCAGAAATTACAACCGATATTTGCTATTATTCTGGCTGCCATCTTCCTGAAGGAAAAAATTCAACCAAGATTTATCTTTTGGGGATTATTAGCTATTATTGCCAGTTATTTCCTCACATTCGGTTTGCGTAAACCGAATATGGGTGAAGATGGTCCACTTATTCAAGCTGCACTCTGGGCTGTTGTAGCTGCATTTTCTTTTGGAAGTGCTACTGTTCTAGGAAAAAAGGCTTTAACGAGATTACCTTATTACACGACCAACTTCTTCCGTTTTGGATTTACGACTATTCTTATGCTGATCTATATTCTTATTAGCAGAAAACTGGGTGAATTTCAAAATGTAACTTCTACTAACTGGATCTTCTTTTTGATAATTGCCGTAACCACAGGTTCGGGAGCAATATTTTTATTCTACTTCGGGCTCAATAAAGTTACTGCGATCACCTCCACTATCTGTGAATTATTCTTCCCCATCTCTGCCATCGTTTTCGATTACATGATCAATGATCATATACTATCTCCAATTCAATGGATAAGCGCATCTTTGATGATCCTGGCTATTGTTGAAATAAGCTATAAAAGAAAAAAAGTAAGATGAAAAAAAACATACTAATAATTATTTTATTTGGAATATTTATTGGTATCTCTGCCGATGAGGTTCCAAACCTTAAAGTAAAAGGTCATGTCTTTGATAATTTGAAAGAAGAATATAAACTTGTTAGTTACTTCTTTTCTACAAATCAAAGAAGGTATTATAAGAAACTAGATAAAGAGAATAAATGGGATTATATCTCGGCATTCTGGAAAGCGCAAGATCCGATTCCAGCAACTGAAGAGAATGAGTTTGTTGATAAGTTAATCGCCAGGATTGAATTTTGCAATCAGCATTATTCACATTTTAAAGATGGTTGGAAGACCGATATGGGAAGGATTTCAATAAAGTATGGTAAACCATTCGAGATTTTAAAATTAAAAACAGGTACTGATACAAAATACACTCAAAAGGATTATCAGATCTGGAAATATAGGATTGCTGATTTCCGAACTTATATTTTTATAGATCTTCAGCAAAATGGGGATTATAGACTTATTTACAGCGATGGTGATGAGAAAGAAGGTTCATGGGTAGATTGGCAAAGTCATGTAGGTTCTGATTTTGATGAAGGATTATTAAGATAAAGGAGATAAATAATGAGTAAAAAAGCAAAAACGGGTTGTTTGATCGCTGTTGCAGTAGTTGTAATTCTTATAGTGATCATGATTTCAAGCTTAATTGGCATGTACAACAATATGGTAAAATTAGATGAAGGTGTAAAAGAAAAATGGAGTCAAGTGGAGAACGTTTATCAACGCAGATATGACCTGATACCTAATCTTGTAAATACAGTAAAAGGTATTGCTGCACACGAAAGAGAAACCTTTACAGCAGTTACAGAAGCTCGTGCAAAGGCTGGCGGGACTTTTAATATTTCCGATGAAGTTCTTAATGATCCAGCAATGTTCCAGAAATTTCAGCAAGCACAAAGCGGTTTAGGCGGAGCACTGCAAAGACTTATGGTAGTTATGGAAAAATATCCTGACCTGAAAGCAAATCAGAATTTTTTAGCTCTGCAGGATCAACTGGAAGGAACGGAAAACCGTATAGCTGTTGAAAGAAGAAGATTCAATGAAACTGCAAGATATTATAACACATACATCAAAACATTCCCAAGAATTATGATGGCTAATATGTTTGGTTTTGGTGAAAAACAATATTTCAAATCAACTGAAGGTGCAGAGGAAGCTCCCAAAGTAGAATTTTAATAAGCGAAAATAAACACAGAGACACTGAGTCACGGATAAGATAAATAAATTACTCCGTACTCTGTGCCTTTGTGGCTCTGTGTTAAATAAAGGAGATTAAGATGTCTGGTTTCAAATTAAGTAAGAACGATACAAAACAGATCAGCTCTGCTGTACAAAAAGCAGAAAGTAAAACCTCAGGTGAAATTGCCACAGCTATGATAAAAGAAAGTTACGATTATGCGATATATGAATTGATGTTCGCTATTGTTATCGGTTTTGTATATTTCGTGGTAATGATGTTTTTTGCTGGAAGTATTGAGCAATATCTACAGGGAAAATTCTGGGATTATTCTGTAAATTACCTGATTATGTTTTACGGATTCTCAACTTTCGTTGTCATCACTATTTTCTATTTTATAGGAAATATTTCCAGCATCGACCGATTGATCGTTCCCAGGAAAATAAGACTTCAAAAAGTACAGGAAAGAGCAACCAGATATTTTATGGAATCGGGTGTTTATAATACAAAAGACCGAACCGGAATTTTGATCTTTATCTCCATTATGGAGCATCGAGTTGAATTATTGGCTGACAGCGGCATAAACCAGAAAATTCCAAAAGAGAAGTGGCAAAGTATCGTGGATAATATTCTCGCAGGGATCAAACAGAAGCAAATTGCCAAACATCTTGTTGAATCAATTGATGAATGCGGAAACTTGCTGGCAGAGCACTTCCCCATCCAAGCTGATGATAAGAACGAACTAGCTGATGAAATAAACATCCTGGAGAAATAAAATGAAAAAGAAAGTATTAATTTTAATCCTGTTCGTTTTTTCTATTACAGCTTTATTCTCTCTGGATATTCCCAAATTAAAGGCGCGAGTAAATGATAATGCCAACGTCATTAATTCCAGCGATGAACAAAAATTGGAAGCACTGCTGAGAAATGTGGAATTAAAGACTTCCTCTCAAGTTGCATTGCTCACAATATCTTCTTTGCAAGGTGAAAACCTGGAAGATTATTCCATGCGAGTGGCTCAATCCTGGAAACTAGGTCAGAAGGAATTTGATAACGGAGTTCTTCTGCTTGTTGCCATGAAAGAGAAGAAGATCCGCATTGAAGTTGGATACGGGCTTGAATCAATTATCACAGATGCCAAAAGTGGATATATTATCAGGAATTATATTGTTCCCGGATTTAAGAGTGGAAATTATACTGGCGGGATCACCAATGGACTACTGGCAATTAGCGGTCTGGTTACTGAAGAATTTGAGATCACCGATGAAGAATTGGCAAAATATAACCAACAGCAAAAAGCAGGTAAACGTAAACAGATCCCATTTGGACTTATAATTTTCTTATTCATGTTCATTTTTGGTGGACTGGGTAGACGAAGAGGTGGTTTGTTCACTGCACTCTTCCTGGGAAGTATGCTGGGTGGAGGACGCAGCAGCAGTGGTGGCAGCGGCTTCGGAGGTGGATTCGGTGGATTCTCCGGTGGCGGTGGCGGTTTCGGAGGTGGTGGTGCTTCCGGCGGCTGGTAGAATTTAAACTAAAAATCAGGAGGTTTAATGATGAATGAAGAAATTTCAAAGCAGACGATAGTAGATAATGAGCATATTAACTTGCTATCATTATTTCATCTAATATCAGGTATTATGACACTAGTCTATTCTGTATTCATGGCATTATATTTTGGACTTATCTCTTTTGCTTTTATTTTTGGTGATGCATTTGATGCAGCAGAAAATCCATTGAATAGTAACTTCCCAATTGCATTTAGAACATTATTCATATCCATTATGATTATATGTTTAATATTTGCTATAGCACTTGGTATAGCAAAAATATTTTCCAGCA
>CAZSOM010000013.1:0-8908 GCA_964608295.1 uncultured Candidatus Cloacimonadota bacterium | reverse complement strand
TTGTATTGAATGTTTTTCATTCCCTTATGGAACTTTATTAGGAGTATTATCTATAATCGTATTAAATCGAGGCAATGTGAAAAATATTTATCATAATCAGGAATAATAGATTTACCAATAAACAAAATTTCATAAAAATGATAATAGATTTGTCGGCAGCAACTCTGACAAATATCTCTGGATTTTATCCAGAATCCCGCAAATAGATGAAAGTTTATATAATGAGCTACTTAATAGATTGACTATTAGAGAATATGATGTGAGTAAACTTATTAAAGTTGAACAATTATGGAACTAAGGGGATTTGTATGAAAAAGATTAAAAACAAGTTGAATAAAAAGAGACTGCTAATTTGGTTGAGTGGTTTTATTGTTCTTGTCCTGATTGATCTTTTAGTTGAATTTTTTCTCTTACCACTTCTTGGATTAGACAACACTCCCAAAAATGATATCTACTTTCTATTCTGGTGGATTGTTGTCGGGATCTGGTTCTTTTTTGGATTGTTTTTTTTGAAATATATGGAAAGAAAATCATTGAAATGAGATGTTAACATTAACAAAGCATGAGAAAACTGATAATAAAAGGTAGAGAAGTGTTGGAATTTTTACATTTCTCTTAAGAGAATAATCTTTTGTACTTGACCTTTAACTTCTAATTTCATAAATAAATATTAATCAAATAAAGTAAAAGTAGAAATTTTAAAAACGAGAATGGTGGAGGGCAACAAATGATCCATTTAGCAAATCAATTTGGGCGTAAATGTTGCATATTACATCTGTGCAATAGATACAGCTAGTATTAATTAGAAAGATGTTCACATTTCATTTTATAAATTTTTTTGGAAATTTAGATATTCAAGAACCAGTTAATAAAGGTATTCTTCCTGAGAGTCCGACATTTATTTACTATCAAGAAAAAGAGGATTTGAGTAAACATGAAATCTTGAGAAGGTTTAATAGTCTTCTTAATAGTAATAATATAACATATCTTAGACCTTTAAAAAATCTAACTGGGGAATGGATAATTAACCTTCAGGAATTGAAACATTCTTTTAAATGCTTAAATGATACAAAGTATTTAAATGGGAAAATAACAATAGAGCCAGAATATATTAGGAATATTGAAAATGATAAACTGACTGATGAAATAATCTTAGAAGAAACAACTCTTAAATTTGCTATTTATCCTGAGGATATGCAAAATTTGAATTCTGCCATTGATTTATCATTTTCTGAAGAACTTAATGAGCCTTTAAAAAGATTTAGGAAGGATTTTAAACCAACTGATAAATGTGGTTTTTTGATGATGAAGTATGAAGATTCCAAAATACAAACAGAAATAAGAAATATTGTTAAGAACTACTTTGGAGATAAAGGAATAAAATTATTAAGAGCAGATGATAAATGGTATGCAGAAGATTTATTAACAAATATTAAGACTTACATGCATGGATGTTTTTTTGGAGTTGCTCTTTTTGAACGAATAAATACAGATTATTTCAATCCAAATGTATCACTTGAAATTGGCTACATGATGGCAATGAATAAACCAATTCTATATCTAAAAGATAGTACTTTGACATCATTGCAAACTGATTTAATTGGGAAATTGTATCATGAATATAATTTTCAATCACCAGAAAAGACACTACCAATTGTTATAGATAAATGGATTTCTGATAAAGAAATATGATAATACTGGCAACTAACAAAAATATAGTGTATTTGGCAGATAGAGTTAAAATGAAAATTAAAACAATAAATAAAATTTGTAGTATTTTGTATGTGAAGCGTTTCAAAATACCAAACGCACCATATTCAAAACGTTGTACCCAATAATACAAGAACCCATGTCAACGAGAAAACTGTTTGAAAAAGTGATTGTTAAAAAAAGCGACAGACCTAATAAAAATGGATATGTTCTTAACAATTCGGATAATTTGACTAATGGAATTCATATTGAATTATTCCGCGATGATTTAATGCAAGGTAGCGGTAATGAATTGATAAGCAAATTTAATGCTATATATTCATCATCAGCCTTAGCCGTGAATAATTTTGCCATTGTAAAAAAGCTTTTAAAGGATTTCTCATTCCTTGGATATTCCAATTTTATCAACGCAAATTTTGAACGACAATTTAAGACCGGTTTACGTGGTACACCGCCCAATCTTGATTTTGCTCTTGAAAACAATGACACCTTAATAGCTTTTGAATCAAAGTATCTTGAGTTGCTGGACAAAAAGAAAGTCACATTTAAGGATTCTTATAATCGAAGTAATTTAAAGTATCTCAATGATTTTTGGTTTACACTTATTGATCATTACGTTGATAGTGAATTGTACTTGGATGTAGCACAATTGATAAAACATTCTATTGGTTTGATTAATTATAAAATGCAATCATCTAAAAATGCTGCTAAAAAAGTAATCTTGATTTATATTTACTGGACACCAAGCAACTATGATAAGTTTCCTGTATATATTGAGCATTCTAAAGAATTGATAAAATTCACTGATACTTTAACAAAACAGACTGATTTGGAATTTAAAAGCATGTCATATAAACAGTTTTGGGATACTTACTGTGATTCGTCAATTTTTAGTGAGCATTTTGATAATTTAGAGAAAAGATATAATATTGAAATATAAATAATTACTTAGTTTATTTCAACAGTAAGCATTTCCTCATTGCTTCTGTTCTGCCATTCACATTTAATTTGTATAAATAAATACCTGAGCTTACTGCATTACCAAATTCATCATCACCATTCCAGGTTATTGAGTTGATCGGTTGATGGGTTGATGGGTTTATGGGTAAAGTTTTTATTTTTTGACCTTTAAGATTATAGATTGAGACCTCTGCTGATTCTAAATCATTGTTTTCTGAAATCTGAAATCTGATCTCTGTACTTGGATTGAAGGGATTAGGATAATTTCCTAATAATTCAAAAGCTTGAGCTGCTAATTGACCATCTGCTCCAACTTCAGGTTCCAGTACAAAATCAACTGTAGTTATTTCTGCTTCGATAACTGTGATCTGTACATTTTCAGGTATTTCATAGCCTTCTAAGTAACAGGAAACTGTGTATTCACCCGCTTCAACTTCCATTTCGTATTCCCCATTAACAACGGTTTGAGCAGAATATATTCCTGCTGTGATCTCGGCATTTTCCAAAAAACTTCCTTCAATGTCAGTAACTGTTCCAGAAATAAACCCTGCTGTTATAACTGATTCGTAATATTCAAATACTCCCATATCGATAGTAGCTGTACCATTATTGTCACCATCAACTATGCGATTGTTACCATCCAGATCAAATTCGGGTAAGGTGAAACTGACCAATGATTCATCACCAGTATCTATACAAGGAGATGTTTCTGCTAAATGGAAATCACCACCGGCATAATCCATAAACTGTGGATCATCATAAATTACATTTGTACCAACATAGCCATCACTAACACAACTATTGAACACATTTCCAGCACCGCTGAGAGCAAAAATATTTTCAGGCAGGTTATTCCATAGAATAGAGTTATGCAAATCCAATGACCCTCCATTGATCCAAAAAGCTCCACCGGAAAGAGGTGATATATTATCAACTGCTGTAACATTAGAACCTTCAACAATACTTGAAACTATCCCACAAGCTGCACCAGAACCGGCATTCGTTGTATTGTCTAGGAATAGTATGTTAGCCATAATTAAATTGGAATTTACGCTATATACACCGGAACAAGCTCCCGCTGTATTTCCCAGGAAAGAGCAGTTATAAAGTTCCGAATTTGCTCCGTTCCAGCAGGAAAATCCTGCAGCAAATATGGCTGAATTATTCCCCTCAAATGTACAATTATCGATGATGGAAGCTGAGCCATAAACGACCATTCCACCTCCGTAAAATCCGCAATTATTCTGTAAAAATAAACAATTATCAATATCAACATCAGAATTATCTTCGAGGTAAATTCCTCCACCATCCCATTCTGCATAATTCTGGAAAAAGTATGAATTTGATATAGATAGATTACCCGTATTTGAACAGAAAATCGCTCCACCGCATTTGTCATCATCACTTCCAAGCGCAAATCCCTGCTGGAATTGACAGTGATTTATCACGCTGGCTGATAATCCGCTTAGATTACCGTCTATGAACCTCAGACTATGCCAGCCAACATTTTCATCTAATGGCATAAAACAGATCGTATCATTTGCAGTACCTGATGCTTCCAACCGTCCCAAAATAATAAATTTGTAATGATCATTAAAGATCACATCCACACCTGCTTCTATAACCAATTCTTCCCCGGACTGAATAGTTATTTCTCCGTCTATATAAAAAGGACTGCCCGGTAGATCCCAAACACCACTGACATCACCTCCCGGAATCAATGTGGAATTTAAAAATAAAGGAATTAAAAATATTAAAGTTAAAATTACGGTTTTCATCATAGTCCTCCTATTAAATATATTTATATTTATTATTTTAAATAAGTCATTGCGAAGAATCTGACAGAGGAGTTCTTATGAAGTAATCTATTCTGATAATAATTAATGTTGAAGAGATTGCTTCGTTTGTAACAGTATTATGAATACCTCGCAAAGACAAACACTCTATTATTCAGATTTTTTTATCGTCTATAAGAAATTTCATCTCCGAATAACCTGAATCTAAAAAGTTTAATTTTAGTGTCAATTGGAAATAACTTCCTAGATTCTCAGGTAGAAATGGATCCAAATTTATTCATCCTACTTTTTCAAATAGAATTCTAATAATTTCAAAGTATTTTCCAGCCCTTCCAAATGTGTTCTTTCATATCCATGCGATGCTGCTACACCGGGTCCTATCAAAGCATGTTTAATATCATACCCAGCAGATAAAGTTGCTTCCACATCCGAACCATAATATGGATAGATATCAACTGCATAATTTAGTTTATTAGCTTTAGCCAATTGAATCAGTTTTGTTGTAACATCATAATCATAAGGTCCACCGGAATCCTTGGCACAGATAGATACTTTGTGTTCATCAGTTTTCAGATCATCACCCACAGCGCCCATATCAACCGAGATCATTTCAACTGCATCCTGTGGAACTCCTGATGAACCACCATGTCCAACTTCTTCGTAAGTAGTGAATAGTAAATATACTTTCCTTTTTAAATCAATCTCTTTATCTGCTGCCATTTGGGCTAAAGTTAATAATACGCCTGCGCTTGCTTTATCATCTAAATGTCTGCTTTTTATGAAACCTGATTTAGTGACTTTTGTACGCGGATCAAGTGAGATGAAATCACCATTTGATATTCCCAATTTTTCAACTTCTGTTTCACTGCTCACTTTTTCATCAATTACCACTTCCATAGTTTCATCGGAGCGTTTTTCTTTTCCCAGATCTCTATTCACATGAACAGCAGGATTATTAAGCTGGATGGCTCCTGTGTATTCTCTACCATCACGGGTATGAATAAGGCAATTTTCTGCTTCAATATTATTTTCGGGATAGCCGCCGATCTTGGTAAAGCGTAATCTCCCATTCGATTTTATTGAACGGACCATTACACCTAAAGTATCCACATGTGCTGCCAGAACAACCGGTTTTCCCTTGCCGCCGATATCCACGAGAATGGAATTCTTACGACTCGCTGTGGGTTTAAATCCCATATTTGTACATTCCTTTACCAGGTAATCTGTAGCAAGTTTAGTAAATCCGCTTGGACTGGGAATCCTGCATAAAATTTCTGTATGTTTTACTGCCAGTTTAGAATATTTCTTTTTCATTTTTTCTCCTTTTAATTAGCAACGAACAAAACTAACAATTAATGTTGGATTTGCTTAGCAAAACGACAATGTTTTTAATTGACCACGAACTGACACGAATTTACATTAATAATATTCTTGTAGATCTGGTAATCTTGTCTTTATCCGTGTTTATCCTCGTAAATTTGTGAGCAATTCTTCCTTCTTAATTACCTATCTTCATTCCCAATTGATCCATCAAAAAAGAATAATAATCTGACGACTGCTCAAATTGAATAGACTGCTTCGTTCCTCCTCCGTGACCGGATGAATCTTGTACAAAAAGATAGATTGGATTTTCAGAAACATTTTTAGCTTGAAGCAGAGCAGCAAATTTCCGAGCGTGAAACGGATCTACACGAGCATCATTTATACCGGTTGTGATAAGCATTGCCGGATATTTCTCACCAACCTTAGCATTATGAAACGGAGAATACTTATAAATATATTCAAACTCTTCAGCAACTTCAGGACTTCCGTATTCTTCTTTCCAAATATTGGCAAAACTGGAATGATGATAACGAATCATATCGAGAAGAGGAACCAAACACAAGGCTGCTTTCATCAAATCAGGACGTTGAGTAACTATTGCTCCTATCAGGAGTCCTCCGTTACTTCCTCCGATAACTGCTAATTTATCTCGACAAGTATATTTATTATCAATGAGCCATTCAGATGCTGCAATAAAATCATCAAATACATTCTGTTTATTCTCTTTCATCCCGGCTTCATGCCACTTTTCACCGAATTCTCCACCTCCGCGTAAAGCAGCAAATGCTAATACTCCTCCACTTTCCAACCAAAATGAATAGCCTAAAGAGAAATATGGTGTCTTGGAAACATTGAAACCTCCATATCCCTCCAGTAAAACAGGATTATTGCCGTTCAATTTCACATCTTTATTATGAACCAAAAACATCTGAATTTTAGTCCCGTCTTTACTTTCATACCAAACCTGCTTAGTTTGAATGTTATTTGTATCAATTTCTACAGGTGTACGGAAGAATTCTTCTAATTTATTTTCTTCATAATTGTATAAAAAAGTAGTTCCCGGATAAGAATAAGATGAAAACCATACCCAAATATCCTTTCCGGTTTTCTTCCCCTGAACTGTTGCACTTCCGGAAACTGGAAGAGGAATATCAAGAAAATAATTACCGTTTAGATCGAAAATTTTAATTTTAGTTTGAACATTTTCCAAATATGTAATGTAAATTTTTCCGCAGATTATATCAAGACTTGTTATTATATGTTCTGACTCCGGAATCAATTCTCTCCAATTTTCTTTACCTGGATTCTCAACTTCCGTAACAAAAACCTTTTGATTTGGTGCTTCTTTATTAGTAAGAATATACAATTTGCCATCAAAATATGAGGGTAAATATTCTGCATCGTGATCATCTGTGATAACTTTTACATTATCTGTTCCGAATTTTTGAATCCAAAAGGAGTTTTTATAAAATTCCCATTTTGAATGAATAAGGTATTTATCGTCATAAGTTAAATATGAAAAACACCATTTTTCTTTTACTTCATCATCCCACCAAATCTTAATATCATCCTTGGCGGTAGTTCCTAATTTGTGCATCCATGTAGCTTTCCAAAAATGTTCCTCACCTTTTGGAACTTCGCTTTGCAACGGATTGCAAGAATAGTAAAATCCGCTGTTATCGGGTAACCAAGAAGTAACATTCTGTTTCCAACCTCTTACTTTATCCGATAAAATTTTACCGCTTTCAACTTCCATTACATAAATAATCGGCGATTCATCTCCACCTTTCGACTTACCAAAAGCAACCAGTTTCCCATCTTTGGTTGCTTTAAAAAAAGCCAATGTCTCATCATCTGCCCACTTATTCGGATTTATGAATTCGGACAGCGGTGATTCATCATTTTCGGCTGTAAAAAGCACATATTTATCTTCATCTTTTTTCTTTTTGTATTGGAATATCCTACTGCTTTCATCTAATCTGTGAATCATTCCGATGATATCGTAACGACCCAGACGATTGTATTTATCCAACAAATGTTTTCTTTGAGGTAATTCATCCAGATAATTGCGGGTAAATCTGTTTTGAGCTTTATCCCATTTTTTTACTTCTTCTCTGTCATTATCCTCCAACCAACGGTAATCATCTATAATTTCTTTGCCGTGTAGAACTTCAATCATAGGTCTCTTTTCAGTTTTTGGATATTTCATTTTTTCTCCTTTTTACTATAAAACTGTTTCTAAAGCAATCTCTATCATTTTAGAGAAACCTGTTTGTCGCTCTTCGCTGGTGGTTGCTTCTCCTCGAACAATTTGATCACTTACTGTTAATATTGTTAGAGCCTTCACACCATATTTTGCTGCAATGCTGTACAAAGCTGTAGCTTCCATATCAATACCCAATATTCCGTATTTTACCCAGATCTTCCAAAAATTTGGATCATCAGAATAGAAGATGTCAGAAGACAATACGTTTCCTACATGAACATTCATCTTCTTCTTTTTAACAATATTATATGCTTCCAGTAGTAATTCAAAATTAGCAATTGCTGCAAAATCTGCTCCACCAAACACAAGTTTATTAGTTTGGGAATCTGTCGAAGCACCTTCTGCTAGAATTATATCTCTCAAATTTATCTCTGGTTTTACTGCTCCGCAACTTCCAATCCTTACTAGATTCTTCACTCCATAATCTTTAATCAGTTCTGTTGCATAAATCGAGATCGAGGGTATTCCCATCCCGGTTCCCTGAACTGAAATTCGTTTACCTTTATAGGTTCCTGTATAACCAAAAATATTGCGGACTTTATTGTAACAAACTGTATCTTCTAAAAAATTTTCGGCAACAAATTTTGCTCTTAGCGGATCTCCCGGTAAAAGGATTGTTTCGGCTATCTCACCTTTTTTTGCTTCAATATGTAAACTCATTATATCCTCCTATCAATTTCCCATTCATGATTCAAAATTTATAATTCGTAATTTTATTAGTGCGCTTCAAACCAATTCTTCCCAACTCCCACATCAACAATTAAAGGAACTACATTTCGATATTTTTCCGGTACTGCTTTTTCCATCTCTTCAATAATTAGTTTTTTTGCCTTTTCCAGTTTGTCTTTTTTTA
>CAZSOM010000012.1:0-15523 GCA_964608295.1 uncultured Candidatus Cloacimonadota bacterium | reverse complement strand
ATTATTTTTTAAGGAGTAAAATCTCATCTCATTCCAGTATGTTCAAAATATATGAACTTCCTATTCCAGAAGCAGATGTTGTAATCAAGAAAGAAATTAATAAAAAAGCGTTCAATTTACTTTGTCATTTCAGCAACAAGGAGATGTTTGAAGATTTAGGAAAGAAACTGACTTTGACCGCAGAGGAAATAGATCCTGTCAACGAAAGAGCAGAACTTGAAGTACTAGTAGCAAAAGAATTGTTCAAGCTAAATAAAACAGATTGGGAATATTTATGTTCTACATTTGTATATGGAGCAGACTCTGAAACAAAAAAAGAATTGGATGCAATAATTACTCACTCCATTGAAATTTATTAATCTGAATGAAAACATTTGAAAAAGTAGCTCCATTTGTAAAACAGAATATTCACAAGTTGATTTTTGGAATTATTCTTTTGATCATAATTGATCTGATTTCACTGATCATTCCTAAGATAATGCAATATGCAATTGATGGAATTGGAACAGAGGGATTTACGAAGCTGAACCTGTTTTATGCTGGTGTGGTTATTTTATTAATTGCAGCATTAATGACATTTATGCGCTATTTCTGGCGGCTTCTTCTATTGGGGAATGCCTGGTTTGTAGATAAAAGTGTGCGGCAGGAATATTATGATCATCTGATGTCGCTCTCGGCTAATTTCTTCAATAAGATCAAAACAGGTGATTTGATGGCATACGCAATCAATGATCTTAATGCGATTCGTATGCTGGTTGGATTCAGTTTTGTTATTGGTGTGGATATTATCGTTCTCACTGCTGCATCACTCTCCTTCATGGTGAATATAAATTTACGTCTTACACTGTTGGCGGTTATCCCTCTTCCACTGCTTAGCATAATCATCATTGTGTTGGGAAAGAAGATCCATAAAAGGTTTGGGAAAGTTCAGCAGTCTTTTGCCACAATGTCGGGAAAGGTTCAGGAGAGTATTTCCGGGATCCGTGTAGTGAAAGCATTTGTTCAGGAAGAATCGGAATTGGAAAAGATCTCAGATTCCGCTTATGATTATGTTAAACAGAATCTCTCTCTAGTTCGGATCCAGGGAGTATTTCATCCATCCTTCATGCTCATTATCGGGCTCAGCATGATGATCGTGATGGTGTATGGTGGAGAAGCAACAATGGTAGGTGAGATCACGATTGGACAATTTGTTGCTTTCTATCAATATCTGGGAATGTTCATTTGGCCTATGATAGCTATTGGCTGGGTTGTGAATCTCTATCAGCGGGGAACTGCTTCCTTAAAACGGCTTAATGAAATATTCGACGAACAACCCGAAATCATTGATGAAGAGAGTGTCGATTATTCAATTTCACAGTTAGCAGGAAAAATTAATTTTGAACACCTTGTCTTTCGTTATAATGAAAAGAATCCATTAATATTTGATGATGTATCTTTTTCCATCGAAGCTGGAAAGACATTAGCAATTGTGGGAAAAACGGGTTGTGGTAAATCAACTTTAGCTGATCTATTAACCAGAATTTACAACCCTCCAAAAGAATCGATTTTTGTGGATGAAAATGAAATTTACAAGATTCCACTAAATACTCTAAGAACAAACATTGTTATGATTCCGCAGGATATTTTTCTTTTTTCACAAACTATTAAGGAGAATATTACAATAGGAAAACCGACTGCAACAGACGAAGAAATATTCCAAGTAACTAAAAATGCAGAGGTTTATGATGATATAATTGAATTCAGAGAGGGATTTGGAACGGTTGTGGGAGAGCGGGGTGTAACACTTTCCGGTGGGCAGAAACAGCGAATAGCTATAGCTCGTGCTTTGCTTGCTGATCCAAGTGTTCTCATACTGGATGACGCACTTTCAGCAGTTGATACTAAAACAGAAAGAAGTATATTAGAGCAACTTATAAAGCTAAGAGAGAATAGAACAACTATTATCATTGCGCACAGGATCTCATCATTGCAGCACGCAGATAAAATTATTGTTATTGATAAAACAAAAATCGCTGAACAAGGCACACACAAAGAACTACTTGAATTCGGTGGAATATATAAAGATTTATTTGAGAAGCAACAATTGGAAGAAAAGATCACAGCAACCGATAGTACGGATAAGAGGAAGTAGATGAATCACGGTGCAACGGGATTTAATGAAGATGATATAAAAGCAAAGGTCTATGATAATCAGATGATGAAAAAACTCATCAAATATCTGATACCATATAAAATCCACGTTATTATATCTTTTGTGATGCTTCTGCTAATCGCTGCCAGTGAACTTGCAATACCAGCTATCATGAAAATTGCAGTTGATGAACACATCACTTCCAACAAAGATCTAGTTCAATTTGACTCAAAAAATGAACAACAGCAATTCATAGAAAAATATAAAAAAGTTAAATTTGTTGAATACATAAAGGATGATGAATTCTTTCTTGTTTTTTCAGACCATAAATTAAATTACATTAATGTAGACGAAATTAGCAAACTGCAAAAACAAAATAGATTTTTCACAAAAGTTGCATTGATAAAAAATGAAACATCAAACCTTGAACTACTGAAAGATATTGAAGTAAAAACCTTATCTGAGGAATTTCTTGCTGTTAGTTCTATTGAGTTATTCCGATTAAAGGATGAGGGTATCTTAGGCAAAGAACAATTGCGTGAAATTCAAAGTTACAATATTAACAAGATCAAGATAATTGGGTTAATTTTATTCTCCATTATCATTGTCCAATTTGGGTTTTACTATTTGCAGATATTTATGATAAATTATGCATCCCAGCATGCTATGTACGATCTTAGACGTGATGTTTTTTCTCATGTTTCCCAAATGCCACTATCATTTTTCGATAAAAATCCGATTGGAAGATTGGTCACTCGTGTAACTAATGATGTGAGAACTCTGGATGAAATGTTCAGCAATGGGTTAATACAACTTCTTCAGGAATTTTTTGTATTAGGCGGAATTATTGTCATGATGTTTATTTTCAATTGGAAATTAGCATTGATCACTTTAACCGTACTGCCTGCAGTCTATATACTTTTTAGTATTTTTATGAAAAAAAGCAGGATAATTTACCGGGAAGTTAGGAAGAAAATTGCCAAAATAAATTCGACTCTGGCAGAAAGTATTTCCGGTGTGAAAATTATTCAGCTTTTCAATCAAAATGAACGTAAAAAAAATGAGTTTGCTGATATAAATCAAGAGTATTATGAACGATCAATGTCACAAATGAAACTCTTTGCTCTATTCCGACCGCTAATTAACTCAATGCGGCGAGTAGCCGTTGCGATTCTGATCTGGTACGGTGGTGGTATGATCCTGGATAATGTTATTACACTGGGTGTCTTCATTGCTTTCATAAGCTATCTTGATAGATTCTTTGAGCCGATAAATCGCTTGAGTGAAAAATTCAATATTTTGCAGGCTGCCATGGCTGGAACAGAGCGGATCTTTGACTTGATGGAAAAAAAACCGGAAGATTTCAGGATCGAAAATCATCATCAAAATGGAGATAATTTTAAAGGTGAGATCGAATTTAAAAACTTGTGGCTTGCTTATAATGATGATGATTATGTTCTCAAAGATGTCTCTTTTAAAATAAGGCAAGGTGAGAAAGTTGCGCTTGTTGGGCATACTGGTTCCGGTAAAACTTCGATCATCAATCTCATTGCCGGAATGTATCCGTTCCAAAAAGGGGAAATTATTATTGATGGGAGAGATCAGCAGACTTTTTCATTGGAAGAGATCAGGAATAACATTGGTATTGTGCAGCAGGATGTCTTTCTATTTTCCGGAACAATTAAAGATAATATTATCCTAAATAATAAAACCATTTCTAATGAGAATATTGAACAAGTAGCTAAATATGTGAATGTTCATGACTTCATTAACAGTCAACCTGAGAAATATATGGAACCGGTCATGGAACGCGGATCTACATTCAGTGTTGGACAACGCCAACTCATTGCTTTTGCACGTGTGCTTGCCTATGATCCGGCAATTTTCGTACTAGATGAAGCTACTTCCAATATTGATACGGAAACTGAAATATTGATTCAGGATGCCCTGAAAAAATTAATGGAAAATAGAACTTCGATCATTATTGCACATCGCCTTTCCACTATCCAACATGTGGATAGAATCATTGTGCTGCATAAAGGCAGAATTGTGGAAGAAGGAAACCACCAGGAATTATTAGCGAAAGAAGGTTTGTACTACGATCTCTATCGCTTACAGTATCAATAAATGAACAATTGTTAATTCACGGATTCTCACGGATCAGCACGGATAAAAAAAATCGTCTTTCTGGAGAATCTTTTAGCTTTACTTACGAAGAATCTCATGAAAAATCCTTCAGCTTTGTTTCTTTAATTTATCATAGATTAGCAACGAATCTGCCTTCGCAATACTTCGGCATGACAGGCAAAACAAACAAAAGCGAACAAAAAATAACGTCTCTCTGAGGAGTCTGCTTGCTGTTACTTTTAACGAAGAGTTATAGATTAGGAATAGTTGATTATTGATTATTGATTGAATTAGTGATTCTGCTTTGTCGATTCTTCCTGAGGAGAACAACGAAAAAGATTCGTCAGAATGACGCACATCTCAGCTTTACTTCTTTTGCTACTCAGGGATTTACATAGATAAAAAATGCAAACATTCTTACTTTTACCAAAACTAAATCAGTACCTACTTCTACGTTTTCATTCAAATCTAAAATTTTCAGTTAAAATATTTTTGATTTGACAAATAAATTTCGATAATAAAGTTAAATGATTAAGATACATGAAATTATTGAAATTAAACTGAATCATTAATGGAAGAAAGAAAAATGAAAATAAAATCATAAAAAACCGTTAGAAAATGTTAAAAAAAATTCTGGGAGGAGAAGAATGAAAAGAGTAGTTTTGATTTGTACAATTTTTCTGGTGTCTTATTTAAATGCAATTGTAGTTACTGAAGAAACAGCTCAAACTGTAATCGAAACACGGTTATCTGCGAATTATTTTAATGAGAGATCATTTAATTCAGATGATATTGAATCCATACATGGTAAAAATGATATATTACTTGGCTATTATATTAATCTTGAACCAGATGGTTTTATAGTAATATCTGGTGATACTCAAATTGAACCAATAATAGCATATTCAAAAACCAGTAATTTAAATAATAATATAAATAATGATTTTCTAAACTTATTAAAAATTGATCTTACAAATAGATTAGAATCCATAGAAGATTTTAATCTACAAGTACTATCTGATAATCAAAATAAATGGAGCAAATATATTGATAATTCAGAAAGTATCCGAAATGAATTAAACAGAATCCAATATTGGCCCGAGCAAGGGAGAACTTGGACTGAGGGTTGGTTAAAAACAACATGGGATCAAGGAACGTGGACTCAATCAAACTTATATTGTCCAGTGGAGCCTGATTCCGGAAGAAGTAAAGCAGGTTGTGTAGCTATAGCAATGTCGCAGATATTGAATTATTATCAATGGCCAAATAATAATAACTTTGTTACATTTTCGGATGATGATGACTATGTTTCAAGTGAAGACGGTTTTATTTGCGAAATAGACAATTATTCAGCAAATCCTATATATGATTTTCCTAGTTTCAATCAGCTTAATTCATATCTTACTAATTTTGATTATTTAACAAATAATTTAAATGAAGATATGAATACATACCTTAAGTCACTTGTTTTTGCTTGCGGAGTATCTGTTGAAACAGATTACACAGAACATGCATCAGGGATTCCACCATTTTTATCCGAGCTTGATCTTAAAAATGCATTTGAGAATAAATTCAATTACTCATCAGTAAATATTGAATCACCAATATTGGCAAATCCTTGGCATTCTTTTTCTTTTTACAGTGATTTATATACAAATATGATGAATGGTAATCCTGTTTTTCTAGCTATTACTGGGCATGCACTGGTTTGTGATGGATTTAGTTCAGAAGATCTGTTTCATCTTAATTTTGGTTGGTATCATCATCAACCACAAAATATATCAGAATGTTGGTATAACCTCCCTGGGGATTTGTTGCCTGACATAATTAATTACGCTATCATGGATATCGAATGCCCATTAATAGCAAACTTTCAAGCATTAAATGAATCTGGCAATTCTCCATTAACTGTAGTTTTTGAGGATTTATCTCCGGGAAATGTAACAAGTTGGCATTGGGATTTTGGTGACGGAAGTACTTCTAGTTTTGTAACTTGGCAAGATGTAGTAACACATACATATACTGAACCTGGGACATATGATGTTTCATTAACAATTTCAGACGGTTCAAGTTCATCAGTTAAAGTTATAGAGAATTGTGTAACTGTTACAATGCCTTCAAGCCCGTCATTATCCAACGGTTACGTCACACCTAATCCAGGAACCTCAGGAGATGATTTTGATTTTTATGTAACTTTTACAGATCCAACTGGAAATACACCATCTGAAGTTAATCTAAGATTTGCTATATATACATATCCAATGACTCATATTTCTGGGAATGTCTCTACTGGTGCTATATACAAATACACGGGTAACATTAACGGTAATGGTACTTATTCCTTCCTTTATGAAGCGAATTCTGGTCAGCAACGTTTTCCTGAAACTGTGGGAGAATTTCTTTTCCTAAATATAAACCCAAGTACATCTGGATGGGATGCAATGATTGATTCTTATAACACAAACTTACAATCTTCTCCACCATTCGAGCCAGATGAATTAATTAATGTAAATGTACGTATAAAAAATAATGGTGATTATACTTATAATTCCCTTCCTGTAAAGATTAGACTAATTTCTACTTCAGGATTAACTCTTGATGCTGATGATAGAACAATAAATAATTTAATACCTAGTGCCACAGAAGACATTACCTTAACAGTAACTATACCAAGTAGTGTTGACAATGGAATATATAATATCGAATGTACTGTTCATCCATCTTTAGACAGCGATTGGAGTAACAATTGTTATACACTATCGTTATATATTGGGAGTAGTGTATCTTATGATTATTATTTTTCAGATTCTGAAGTAATCAAATTTCCAGGAGATTCGTTCAATATTGATGGTTTCCAATATACAATTATTTATGCATCTGATGTCACTGACAATTTAATCCTTAATACACCAAGCGAGGGACAAGTTTGGATGGATGCTGAAGAGCTAAGGAAATTTGATGTGGGACCTAGTGAACAATTTGTTGCTATTAGAAGAATTGAAGGGTGGCCTAGTAATGGTCCTTTGATAAGACTTTTCTATGGTTCTACAGTTCCTACTGGAGGACCTGATTTCGTAACAAACAATCAATATGGCTATAGAGGACAATCAGTTTTTTTTGATGCTAATGCTGGAGCTGAGTATCAATTTATTGATGATGTAACTAATTATGACATCTACAAAGATGATGGAGAATATTCCAATAACATTGAAGAATGGTTTACTTTAGATATTTCATTCAGTAACAATAACCAAGAAGCTTCCTTCGAGTTTGAAATTCCTAATGATGCAACTTACGAGGAGGATTTATTTTACATTAAAACAGAATATGAAAATGGAAATATATATTTTACAGATTTATCTCTGGAAGTTTTACATGCTATACCTCATATTAGTTTATTAAGTTGTTACTCATTTTCAGCAGATGATACCCTGACTATTTCAGGAAGTGATTTGGGGAGTAGTGGCCAATTATACTTTAATCAATTAGAAGCTGACAATATTCTAAATTGGTCAAATTCATCAATTATGGTAGATGTACCTGAAAGTGTTTCCAATGGAACACTTTTCGTTACAAATGGTTATGGTACCAGTAATAGTATTAGTTATCAGATAATCAGTTCTACAGGTGATCCTGAATTAATACAACAGATACCTGATCAATCAATGATTGCAGGCTCAGCCCAATTAATTACTGACTTAACTAATAATTTCTGGAATCCAAATAGTGATGATCTCACTTACAACGTTTCATATTCCAGTTCAAATATTTCTCATACAATCACTGATGATCTCTTATATATTACTGCTGTTAATAGTATTAATGAAATTGATACAATTACTGTTGAAGCATCTGATCCTGATGTTACAGTTTCAGATGATTTTGTTCTTACTATAAATTATGTAATACAACCATGTGTATCTGATTTCATTGCTGATCATACAATTGTCACAGTTGGTTCGGAAATCCAATTCACCGACAATTCTACAGGGAGTCCAAGCAGTTGGGAATGGGATTTTGATAACGATACTTCAATTGATTCTTATGAACAAAATCCTAATTATACTTATACTACTGTTGGAACTTATTCAGTTTCTCTAATTGTTTCAAATGAATTATATAGTGATAATGAAGTAAAGGTCGATTATATCACTGTCTGTGATTTTGATTTTAATGAGGGACTTGTTGCATATTATCCATTCAATGGTAATACAATTGATGAAAGTGAAAATGACTTTGATGGAATAGAACATGGAGGAGTTCAAATAACAACTGATAGATTTGGGAATACTGGATCAGCTTACTACCTTGATGGAATAGATGATTATATATCAACAGATATTGAAATAAATTCATCTTTTGGGCAGATTATTTCAGTATGTTGTTGGATTAAATTAGATGAAGAACCGTTATCAGAATATAGATTCATAACTAATGGCAAAGTAGGTGATCAATCTGGTTCAATAAGTTTAGGCAGTGTACAAGAACCATTAAGATATTATTCTAGATTGGTTGGTACTGCTGCTTCAGGAGAATTTTATCAAGTGGCTATAGAAAATAGTAATATTTCACAATGGTATTTTCTCTGTATGACATATAATGGTATTACAGAAAAACTATATTTGAACAATACTTGTTTTGATTCAATCGAAGCCACTAATACTATCGGAAAATCTTCTTATGATAGATTAGATGGTGAATATGATTTCCGCAAAATTAATATTGGACGTTTAGATCCATTTAATTCAGGTTATAATCCAGAATATGCAAAAGGCTATGTGGATGATATTCGTATATACGACAGATGTTTGACTGAAGGTGAAATCAATTATCTTTATCATGAAGAAGGGTGGCCGCATTTAAATACACCAGAGAATTTAACAATAACTCTAATCGGTAATGAAGTACATTTAAACTGGGATACTGTATATAATACTACATCATATAGAGTTTATTCTTCAGATAATCCAAATACTGGATTTACTGAAGATACAACGGGTATATTTGCCGGAGAAAGCTGGAGTACTGCAATAGTTAATGAGAAGAAATTCTATTATGTTATTGCAAGTACTGAATCGATCAGATCTAAGAATTATGGTTTACAAGAAATCTATCATATGGATAGAAAAACGAGAAAATAAATTGATGTTGTCAATTTCAATATTCTCTCATCAAGCTTGTTTGGTGGGGGATTTTTATTTAAAACCTATTATAAAACTTTTTTACGTTTTTATTCCTTAACAATAACTCCAATCAAATCAAAGATTCCTCACGAATTGTTTGACCAAATTTACTGAAATTATCCATATAGTATGCAAATGATTCAAGGAGAATTTAAAATTGAAAGAAAATAAATTTTATCAACAATCAACTGAAGAGATCCTCAAAACTTTAGAATCATCGCCCAAAGGCTTAAGTTCATCAGAAGCCAGCTTAAAATCTGCAAAATATGGGAAAAATGAACTGATCGCCAGCAAAAAAGTTTCACCTTTTATCAAATTTTTAGCTCAATTCAAAGATGTATTTATGATAGTTCTCCTGGTTGCTGCTGGTTTATCTTTCTTCATTAAAAGTTATAGTGACGGTATCATCATGTTGATCATTGCACTTATTAATGCAGTAATAGGTTTTATGCAGGAATATAAAGCTGAAAAGATTATGGAATCCTTGGAAAGGTTAGTGCAGTCGCCTTCTAAGGTATTTCGTGATGGTGAATTAACGGAGATCCATCAGGGTGAATTGGTTCCCGGTGATATTGTCAGCTTGGATGAAGGTGACAAAGTTCCAACTGATATCAGGATCATAGAATCTTTCAACATGCGTACTAATGATGTTTCTCTGACGGGTGAATCAATGCCGCAGGATAAACACAGCAATGCGATAAATGAGGAGTGTCAACTGGCGGATAGAGATAACATGGTTTATTTGGGAACCACAGTTGCATCTGGTAATGCAAAAGGAATTGTTACATCTACAGGAATGAATACAGAGATGGGAAAAATTGCTGACCTTACACAAGAAGAAGAAAATTCCCGTTCACCTCTACAGCAGGAGCTACAAAGTGTAGCTAATCGACTTACAATTTTTGCTGTGATTGTAGCAATTTTGTTATTCATTGTTACTGCATTGCAGGGTTTAGGAATTAACTTTGCACTTATTTATGCTTTAGGTGTTGCCGTTGCTGTTGTTCCGCAAGCTCTTCCTATGCAGATCACTGTCGCTCTTACTCAGGGAGTAAATCGTCTGGCTAAAGAAAATGCAGTTGTGAAAAAGCTCTCATCTGTAGAAACTTTAGGATCAACCAATGTGATTTGCACAGACAAAACAGGAACCTTAACCAAGAATGAAATGACTGTGAAGGAGTTGTGGTTTTCAGGGAAATATTATAAGATCACGGGTTTAGGCTACAAACCAAAAGGAACAATATTAGGAGAAGATGAGAAGGAACTTTCTGGAGATGAAATCAGCGATATGGAGATAATGCTGGATGCTGCTACAATGGCATCCAATGCAACGATCCATGCACCTGATGATGATCATAGTGGTTGGTATCCTGTGGGTGATCCTACCGAAGCTGCCTTGATAACACTTTCAACTAAATTGGGAACTCACTCGGCAACTGAAGATGAAGAAAATCCAGAATTACATGAATTCAGTTTTGATTCAGAGCGAAAACGAATGAGTTCTATTCGACAATTTGGAGATGAAAAATACCTGCAGATGAAAGGTGCTGCTGATAGCCTTATTTCTGTAAGTAAGCATATTTGGATAAATGGGAAAAAAGAAGCTATCACAAAAAAACATAAGCAAGATATTGAAAAGATAAGTGAAGAGTATTCCAAAAAAGCAATGCGTGTGATTGCAATTGCTTTTAGAAAATTGGAAACAGGTGAGAAGGATTACGTCCTGGAAGAGCTTGAAAAAGATGTAGTATTCCTGGGACTTGTAGCCATGACCGATCCTCCCAAAGAGGGTGTGAAAGAAGCAATCGATAAGGCCCATGCTGCTCAAATACGCACATTTATTATGACGGGAGATCATGCCATTACAGCACAGGCAATTGGCAAAGAGATAAATCTTTCATCGTTAGGTGCTGATGTTCCGGTTATTACTGGTGCAGAGTTTACAGATCTTTCAGATGAAGAATTAAATAAAGTTATGCAAGAAAATGATTCGCTAATATTCAGCAGGGTATCACCGGAAGATAAATTGCGAATTGTGAAGCAATTGAAAAAAACAGATAACATTGTTGCTGTTACCGGAGATGGAGTTAATGATGCACCAGCTTTGAAAAGTGCTCATATTGGGGTTGCGATGGGTCAAATGGGAACCGATGTTTCAAAACAGGCAGCTGAATTAATTCTACTTGATGACAGTTTCCCAACCTTGGTTAAAGCGATCAAAGAAGGCAGGATCATCTATAATAATCTCAGGAAGACGGTCTTGGCTTCATTAACCAGCAACGGTGCTGAACTTGCTGTAGTCTTGCTTGGTCTTTTGGGTGTAACTTTATTCAAGTGGCCTATCCCGATTTTGGCAATCCAGATTCTAGCTATTGATCTGTTTGCTGAGATCTTACCTTTAACTGCACTTACTTTCGATCCTGGTTCCAGTGATTTAATGACATCGTCACCACGCAGCAGGGAAGAACATATTATTAATAAAAGAACATCGGCAGAGATCATCTTTCTGGGGTTTTTAATGGGATTTCTGGCATTTCTCAATTTTGGATTTTTTATTAAACGAATGGGAGTTGTACTCACCGCAGATCATGTCTTATATGCCAGAGCAACCACTATCTGTTACACAACCATAGTTTTTACACAGTTTATAAATATTCTCTCCAGGCGTTATGACTTAAATTCAATCTTCTCAAAGAATTTCTTTAGTAATCGAAAGATGCTCTATTCAATTCTCTTCTCGATATCGATCTGTTTGTTGGCAATTTATACTCCTGGTTTTAATACATTTCTGGCTTTCGCTCCTTTAAACATGAGTGATTGGATAACTGTCTTTGTTGCGTCGGCGGTCTTTTTAACCGTACATGAATTAATAAAGGTTTACAAGAAAATGAAGCTTAAGGCTAAATAATTTCTTCATTTTGGTTTTAAAATGATAAATAACATTTTTGAATTACTTTATAATTTAAGACTTTACATGCATTGTTTT
The DNA here is from genome assembly GCA_964608295.1 of uncultured Candidatus Cloacimonadota bacterium. Lineage (GTDB taxonomy): Bacteria > Cloacimonadota > Cloacimonadia > Cloacimonadales > TCS61 > Tenebribacter. Next base: position 3,093 of record CAZSOM010000012.1, on the reverse strand, counting down.
ATTATCTTGCCTGACATCATTATTATCTAGGCAAAATTTGAGGTTGTTAATGAGTAAAAACAAAAATATACTAATCGTGGAAGATGAAATGCTTGTTGCGGTAGATTTAGAATTATTATTAAAAAAGGAAGGTTACAACGTTCTGGGTATAATAAACTCTGGAGAAGAAGCCATCAAAAGATCAATTGAACTCCAACCTGACCTAGTATTATTAGATATTACTTTGAGTGACAATGTTAGTGGATTCGATGTAGCATCTGTACTTCGGTTCCATCAAATTCCGATAGTTTTCATAACAGCAACTAATTTGAAACAAAAGCAAAGCAAAATAACTGAAAGTGAAACTTTCGGTTTTATTATGAAACCGTTTAATAATGACGAATTACTTGTAACCATTGAAATAGCTCTTTCCAAAGACAAAAAATATAAAAAATTATTGGAAAGTGAAGAGAAATATAGAACTTTATTCGTAAATATGCAAACTGGTTTAGCATATTATAAAGTTGTTTTAGATGAACAAGGAGCACCTATAGATATTATTTTTCTTGAGATTAACGGAGCATTTGAAAAATTAACAGGGCTTGTTAGGGAAAAAATTATTGGGAAAAGAATGTCTGATATCTTATCTGTATCAAAAAATGCTCTTACTGCTTTAATCGAAATATTTAGCAAAGTATCACTAACTGGAGAAAGTTCCCAAATGGAAAACTATATAGAAGATTTGGACAAACATTTTCGTATTAATGTTTACAGTCCCAAAAGAGGATATTTTACTACAATTATTGAAGATATAACAACAAGAAAATTAGCCGTTGAAAAATTAAATAGAGCACATGAAGAGTTACACAATTTAACAATTTATATGGATACTAAAGTAGAAGAAGAGGAAAAAAAGATTGCCCGGAACTTACATGAAGGGCTTGGACAATTATTAACTGCAATAAAAATTAATTTATCATTACTTTGTAAAAACCACTCTGATGGAGAAAAGTTCATGGAGAAAATTGAATCGATAAATGAAATGCTAGATTCTAGTATTCAGCTTGTGCAAAACATAACGAAGGAACTAAGATCGGTTGTTTTGGATGACCTGGGAATTATTGCTGCCATACAGTCACGCTTACTCGATTTCGAGGAAACATCTGGAATTAAAACTATCTTTACCTACTATCCACAAGATGTTTCTTTAGATCCTGATCTATTAATAACAATTTACAAAATCTTCCTGGAAATTTATACCAATATAATCCGACATGCCAAAACAGAAAAAGTTGTAATTAAATTAAGAAAATTTAAAACCAGCCTAACTTTATACATTCGAGATTTTGGTATTGGGATTACATCGGAACAAATCTCAAGTTCTCTTTCATTCGGTTTGATCGGTATTAGAGAAAGGCTTACTCTTTGGAATGGTACTATGAATGTAGTAGGGATTTCTGGAAAAGGAACAACAATAAAAATCCGGGTTCATCTTTCAAATACTATTAAAAGTAACGTTCTATCAGGAGAAAGAAATGATTAGAATATTGGTAGCAGATGATCATCCTATCGTTAGAAAGGGAATAATTCAAGTTCTGAAGTTTATTTCTAAATCATATCTCATTGATGAAGTCGATAACGCTCAGGATGCAATTTTGAAAGCATCAAAAAATGAATATGAAATAATCATGCTGGATATTTCCATGCCAAAGGGTGGTGGATTGGGTGCTCTTGAACAGATAAAGAAAATTAAACCACATTCAAAAGTATTGATGTTATCTGTTTATGATGAAAAGCAATATATTATGCGTTCTTTGAAGTTGGGAGCTTGTGGATACTTAACTAAATCTAATGCAGCTGATGAATTAGAAACAGCAATAAAAAAAGTACAATCAGGTGGAAAATTTCTCAGTTCTGCTGTTGCAGAAAAAATTGCATATATGTTAAATGATGAGGACCAATCCTTACATGAAAAACTTACAAACAGAGAATTCCAGGTTATTTGCTTGATTGCCAAGGGGATGTCCATTAGTGATATAGCAAGAGAATTATCTTTAAGCGCAAAAACCGTAAGTACTTACAGAACTCGGCTATTAGAAAAAATGAGTTTGAAAAATAACTATGACATTATTAAGTATGCCATGAAGCACAATTTAATTGATGATTCCGAAAAATAAAAAAAATTAGACTTTTTAAAAATTCTAACTTTCATACATTCAATTATAATATTACTTTAGAAACTTTGTAGTCTTTATCCTACAAAAATAGTAGAGCTTTTCCTACGGAAATATCAGCAATCCCCTAATTGACCTAAAGTCAATACATTACCCATCTTGAAACCGAGAGAAAATTAATTTCAATTTTTTAAAAATTGGAAGAATAATTTTTTTGAAGTTTTTATAAGGCTTTATGGTAAGAAAGGGAGGTTAATAAATGTGTATTAGTAGAAAATGTCCACTTTGTGGAAATGATGATTCCCAATGGATTAAAAGAAAAAAATATATGAAAATAATTCCTTATTCCAAATTATACGAATGTCATGATTGTTACGCAAACTATTTAGTAATTGCTGAAAAAGTTAAGATCATAATCAATAAGGGTTATTCAAAGTTATTCATGTCTTTCAAAAAAACTGAAAAATATCCTGAATTAAGGCAAATAAGTGAAATTAAATTTTAAATTTGGACATGTGAACTATGAAATTGAGTCTAAGAAATATAATTGATATCTAACTTTCGGTTTTATGCCGATACAGTAAATGATTTATCTGCATTTTTTAGTGTGTTTTGCAGGTAAATTTTGGAGGTTTTATGAAAAATACAAAATTAGTTTTAGGATTTATCTTAATAATATTATTGGTAACGGGTGGAAGTCTGTTTGCTCAAGGTTATTGTCTGGATTTCAACGGATTTAATCAAGCAGTAATTGCTTCAACTTTTAGAGATGATGCAAACATAACAGGACAAGTTACTGTTGAAGCTTGGGTTTATGCTGATTCAAGACCGGAATGGGCTTCAATCGCTAAAAACTGGGGACCTGGTTTTTGGGATTATGGTCTCTTTCATTTTGGTTTATTAAATGATGGACGTTTGCAATGTGCCATCAGGCAAACGA
>CAZSOM010000011.1:0-15523 GCA_964608295.1 uncultured Candidatus Cloacimonadota bacterium | reverse complement strand
AACAGCAAAGCGAACAGCTCGCAACATTCTAAGCGGGTCTTCTGAAAAAATACTCTCAGGATTCGAAGTAGCACGAATTATTTTAGCTTCGATATCAGTCATTCCCTTACCTGATATATCACGGATTCCGCTATTCATCATATTCATAATAAGTGAATTTACTGTAAAATCACGACGATAAATATCCTCTTCAATTGTTCCTGATTTTACAATCGGTTTGCGATTATTAATTGTATATGATTCGTTTCGCGTCATTACAAACTCTATTTTATGTTCATTAATTACAACCTGTGCTGTTCCAAATCGTTCAAAAATTACAGGACGGGAAGATATTCCCTTCTTGTACAAAAATCTTGCTAATTCAATTCCACCCTCAGGAAGTGAAACAACGATATCCAGATCGTTACTCATTTTTCCCATAATCTTATCACGAACAAAACCACCAGCAACATAGGTATTATTTTCAAATTTTGTTCCAGTGATAGCTTCAACAATGCTTTTTATTACATCTTTCATTTATATTAATAATACTCAGGATTCTCTTCTAAATGTAGAGCCAGTAATTGAGCAGAAGCTGTAATTGCTGCAGTCTCCGCTCGTAAAATATGGTTTCCAAGTGTGAAAGTCTTAATTTTATTCTTTTGGAATAATTTAATTTCTTTATCATCGAATCCACCTTCAGGTCCGATGATAAGACAAATTGCTTGTTCTTGAAGTTCTTTATAGACTTCATTAATTGTTTTATGTTTTCCTACTTCCAATGCAACAAGAGGAGTATAATTTCCAAGCGATTGAATTAATTCCGGTAAGGATAATACTTGATGAATTTGCGGTAAAAAAGCGTTATCACACTGTTTCATGGCGGCAATAGCAACTTTTTGAAATTTCTCAACGGTTTTAGTAGAAGCTTTTCTCACGGTTCTCTCTGTTGTAATTGGAAAAAATTCTTTCACGCCCAGTTCTGTTAGTTTCTCGATGATCATATTGTCATGTTTATTCTTAAGAAGTGGGAAAGCAACTGCCATTTTCGGTTTAGACATCTGCAACGATGAGATATTATTAACTGATACAATTAGCTCTTTCTTTGATAAGCTTTCAATAGTACCTTCAGCCAGCAATCCATTACCGCTGGATAATAGTATCTCATCTCCTTCTTTTCTTCGAAAGACATGAGAAATGTGATGAAATTCGCTACCGGTAATCGACACAGCATTATCATCTTTTTTCATATCCGGTTTATAAAAACAGGGCATAAATACTCCAAATAAATTAAATCAATTTCTAACTTGAGGAAATTTAAGAATATATTTTGTGTCAAAGTATTAATAAAAGACAATATTAATTATTCTTTATTTCTTAAATTGTTAAACATTTTTTTATTGCCAAAAAGACTAAAGTATTTTTTCTCACATTATAATGCTGTATAAAAGAAGTACTTGTGGAATAGGGTAGAGTAATTTTGTTATTGTAGCAAGTACACAGAAAAAATGGATGATATTTAATTCTAAAATTCTACAGCATTTGAGGGTTGGGGTATGAGGAACACAGTACAGCTTGTTGTAATAATAATAGCTATTGTTGCATTAATTATTATAGTAGGATTTGTCATTGGAACAATGACGCATAAAATGAAGAATGGTTCAGAATCTGAAATTGCTAATATTATAGAAATTGATGATGAAATTTCTGAACAATCTGCAACGGTAATGGAAGATTTATTTTCACTTCAAATAATGGCAAGTAGCCAATATGACAACATAAAACTTCTTCAAGAAAAACTAAAACAAGATAATTTTGAAACTGAGATTTCAAAATTAATGAGAGACGATATAATAATTTATCGTTTAAGACTTACCGGATTATACATCAAAGATAATGCTATAAGCTTGGGTGAAGATCTTAAAAAAAAATATGAATCGATTGAAAGTTACTGGCTGGAAGAGCAAACTTCAAGAACTGCTTCAAAGCAGGAAATGACTAAACCTCAAGAGATAGTAAGTAAAAAGCAGGTTAACAACGAATCTGTTAATGAAACTAAAGTTACAAAAAAGATAATAAAATTTGACCAGGAATGTGAAGTACAATTACTCGCTAGTGGTGATTATGCAAAAATCGAAGAGATAAAAACGGAACTTGAAGCAAAAGGACATAAAACAAAAATACTTACATTTACCCATGAAAAAAGCATTATTTATCGTTTACGACTTCGAGGACTTTTCAGCGTTGAAGAAGGAAACAAGTTAGGTAATGAGATCATAAAAATATCAGATAATGTTTCATCTTTCTGGCTGGATGAGATTGTAGATGGAAAAAGTGTAGGTCAGATTGGGACAACTGTAACTAAAGAAACTAAACCAGGAGTGGAATCTATAAAATCATCCACAGGGGATTATGAGATCCAAATATTGGCAAATTCAAAAAGAAATTTCGTTGAAGAGAAGAAAAATATCTTAGAAAATGCAGGATACCGTGCTAAGATAGTTAAAACTGAAGTTAAGGGCACTATATTTTACCGTCTTCGCTTAGCAGATTCCTATTCGAGATCAAAGGCTGCAAAGGTTGGTGATAAGCTAAAGAAAGATGTAAAATTTGTTACTAACTATTGGATTGTACCAAAAGCAGGAGTAAAAGCAACAACAACTTCTACCACTGAAAAAAAAGTTAAAGTTCAGAAGAAAGCATCCTCTGAACCAGAACCATATTCCATGAATCCCAAATATCAAAGGAAAAATAGAGATCAGCAAAAAAACATGACCTGTACATCTAATGATATCAATATCCGGATTGGACCAGGAAGTTATTATGCTATTGATCCGATAGGAAAATTGATGAAGGGTGTAACTGTGTTTGTGGTTGATGAGAAAAACGACTGGATAAAATTCACGATAACTCCTAATGATCAATCCTGGGCTGGCTGGGTAAACAAAAAATATTTAAGATAATATTCAAACCTATATATTAAAAAAAAAGCCCTGCATCTGCAGGGCTTTTTACTTGTGCTTTTTTAAACTGTACTTGTCTTTATTCTGCTTCAATATTGCAAAGAACTGATCCTTTAGAAACAGAATCACCTGATTTGTGAACTATATTCTTGACGATACCGTCACAAGGAGCATCAAGGTTGTTAAACATTTTCATTGCTTCTAATACAACTACTGTATCTCCGGCTTTTACTTTATCGCCATTCTTTTTCTTATATTCAATGATCATTCCAGGGATAGGAGCAACTAAATTACCGGTATCATCACTCGCTGTTATTTCTTCTTTTTTATTAACTACCATTTCCATCTGTCTTGCATTTGGATCAGCAACTTCTACATTATAATGTTCACCATCAACATAAACATCAAAGGCTCTAGTATTAGCTGGTTTATCTTTTTTGGCAGTTAATTCACCGGATAGAGCTTTTTGGATGAGTTCCTGCTCTTTTTGAACATCATCCATTGTTTTTGGTTTGACTTCATCAGGAATTTCTACAAGACCATATTTCCAGCTTAAGAATTTTTTACCGGTAACAGGATAGAGTGCACATAGTATCTCATCATCAATATTCTTTGCTAAACCTTTAATCTCTTTTTTTACTTTTGGAAGTTCAGGTTCGAGTAGATCTCCAGGTCTTTTAGTAATAGGAGTTTCTCCACGTGGATAATCTTTTAAAGCTTTCTTTCTAACTTTTTCATCTATTGGTAAGGTTGTCTTTCCATACAATCCAAAACATAGATCTTTCACCTGTTCTGTTATGTTGGAATAAGATTCATCCTTGTCAAAAAGTACATTGTTAACAGTTTGAATTCCTACGATCTGACTTGTAGGTGTAACCAATGGAACTTGACCGAGATCTTTTCGTACTTTTGGCAGTGTTTCAAAAACTTCATCTAATTTATCGAGTGCATCCATCTGTCTGAGTTGATTAACCAGGTTAGAAAGCATTCCACCTGGAGTTTGATGCAGAATCACGTTTGTATCGATTATTGCATTTTTGGTATCATTGAGATATTGCTTATATTTTGGAATATATTTTTCCATCTCTTTATCGATCTCTGCAAGCTTTTTGATATCCAACCCACTATCGCGGTTAGTTCCCAATAGTGAAATCACCAGCGGTTCCACAGCAGGATGAGATGTTCTATAAGCATAAGGTGCCATACAAGTATCAATGATGTCCACACCTGCCTCAATAGCTTTAAAAAGTGTCAGGTCACCCATTCCCGAAGTGAAATGAGTATGGAGATGGATCGGAATATCTGTAAGTTCTTTAAGAGCTTTGACTAGATTATAGGCATCATAAGGAGCAATGAGCCCAGCCATATCCTTAATGCAGATGGTATCTGCACCAAGTTCTTCCAGTTGCTTGGCTTTTTCTAAATAATAATCCAGGTTATAAGTTTCACCACCCATTCTGGGTTCTGTGAGAGAATAGCAGATCGTACCTTGAAAATGTTTTTTATTCTTTTTGATAACCTTAACAACGGTTTGAAAATTACGAAAATCGTTAAGCGCATCAAATACTCGGAAAATATCAATTCCATTATCACTTGCCCTTTGCACAAAAGCTTCCACAACATCATCAGCATAATTGCGATAGCCAACCACATTCTGTCCGCGCAGCAGCATGGAGAAAGGTGTTTTTGTTATGTATTTTTTTAATGTTCTAATTCTTTCCCAGGGATCTTCATTCAGATATCGGTGCATTACATCAAAAGTTGCTCCACCCCACATTTCAAGAGAATAAAAACCTATATCATCCATCATCTTCGCTACGGGTAGCATATCTTCAGTTCTACCCCTTGTAGCAAAAATACTTTGGTGTCCATCTCGTAAACTTACATCCTGTATTTTAATCGGATTAGCTGCTTTCGGACGTTTAGGAGCATAATTTATTTTGGTCATTTCCAGAACGCCGTGTTTATCTTGTGTCATAATATCTCCTTGTCTGAAGAAGTTGGATAGAATATTCCACTGTAAATGTGTTTATCAGTAGAAGAGTTGATCGGTTGAAAAAGACTATCCAAATTTTCAAGTATTATCCTTTAAGTATTTTATTAAATTTATTAATTTCTTTCGAATTAATTTAATATCCTCGAGAATTTCGAGTGATTTTAAATAATTTATTCTTTCAGCAATTATTAGTTGAGTTTCAAGTTCAGATAGTGATCCTAAGCTGATGTATAAGAATCGAATATAATCTTTGTTTGAGTTTCTGGCAGCTCCCTCAGCTATATTCGATGGAATAGAAACAGCACTTCTTCTAATTTGGCTACTAAGTCCGTATTTTTCACTAGCAGGAAATTCAGTGGTTATTTGATAAATTTTTTCGACCAAATCAATTCCGAGTTTCCATACATCTAGATCTTTATGTGTACTCAATTCCTTCTCCAATAAACTCTTTCAAATCTTCTACTCATTTACTCATTAACCCATTTACCCATTAACTTCTATCGCTGAAGCCCTCTTCTCTGCACCATCTCTCTATTTCGCATAATAACCTTCCTGCCGGAAAGTGCCCACTGGTTTTCTGACTTAGAATTATGTTCATCTTCCTGTTGCTGTAAATAATAAAGAACTCCCATTATTGCAGCTTTCAGTTTTTTATTCTTATCTTTCAACAAATTCTCCTAAACCGGAATATTGCCATGTTTTTTGGGTGGTAGTGATTCCTTTTTGGTGATCATAGTCTCCAGGGCATCTATCAAACGAATTCTGGTTTCACTTGGTTGGATAACGGCATCGAGATAACCACGCTCAGCAGCAATATAAGGAGTATTGAAAGCAGTTTCATATTCCTTGATAAGCTCTTTTCTTTTTGCTTCAGGATCATCTGCATCTTTCAATTGCTTTCGATAAGAGCCAACAATATTAACTGCTCCTTGAGCTCCCATCACTGCAATTTCAGCCGTTGGCCAGGCAAACAGCATATCGGCACCAAGATGCAGGGAACTCATGGCAATATAAGCTCCACCATAACTTTTCCTGGTTGTAACTGTAAATTTCGGCACAGTTGCTTCCGAATAGCTCCATAACAACTTTGCTCCATGTCTAATAATACCACCCCATTCCTGATCAGTTCCAGGTAAATAACCCGGTACATCAACAAATGTAATGATCGGAAAATTGAAAGCATCACAAAATCTTATAAAGCGTGATATTTTATCTGAAGCATTTATATCCAGACATCCAGCCAGGAACATTGGTTGATTCGCAATTATACCTACCGGTCTGCCATTCATCCTGGCAAAACCGATTAGAGCATTTTGAGCATAGTATTCATGAGGTTCAAAGAATTCACCATTATCTACAACGGATTGAATCACTGTTTTCATATCATAACCGGCTTTTGCACTATCCGGAATAATAGTATCAAGTTCAGGACATAATCTTGCTGGATCGTCACCATTATTGAATTTTGGGGGATCGTCCATATTGTTGTCTGGAAGATAACTTAATAGAACCTTAACTTGATGAATTGCGTCCTCATCAGATTCACAGGCAAAATGAGCTACACCGCTTTTACTGTTATGAGTCATAGCTCCACCCAAATCTTCAAAAGTGGTCTTTTCACCAGTAACTGTTTCGATCACACTTGGTCCGGTAATGAACATAAAACTTTTCTTATCAACCATAAAAATGAAATCAGTCATAGCGGGAGAATAGACTGCACCACCGGCACAAGGTCCCATGATTATTGAAATTTGAGGAATTACACCGGAAGCTCTGGAATTGCGGAAGAAAATATCTCCATAGCCTTTTAATGAATCAATTCCTTCTTCCACTCTGGCTCCACCTGAATCATTAATTCCCACGATGGGAACACCTGCTTTCATCGCCAGATCCATTACCTTGGTAATTTTAGCAGCATGCTTCTCTCCCAAGGAACCACCTCGAGAAGTGAAATCCTGTGAATAGGCAAAGACAGGTCTGCCATTCACTTTCCCATGACCGGTAATCACACCATCGGCTTGAATCTCAACTGACTCCATTCCGAAGTTTGTTGATCTATGCTTCACGAACATATCTATTTCACGAAAAGTGCCTTCGTCAAAGAAGTAGTCCAGTCTTTCTCGAGCAGATAATTTACCTTTTGCGTGATGTTTCTCGACTCGGGCTTCTCCACCCATCTCTTTTATTTTTGCTTCTCTTATCTTAAGATCTTCTAATTTTTCGGAAACTTTCATGCCATCTCCTAATTCTCTTTCTTAAATTTAATTTATTTTTAATCTCTGGAATAAAAATTTATTCTAAAGTTTGAGTGTAAAGGAAAATTCTCCTATCTTCTTATGATTCGTGGTACGACTATTCCGGCATTTTGGATCAGACTTACTTTAGCATCTTTGCCTTTAAGCATTATTGCTTCGTTCACAGCTTCCGGAAGTGATGAGAAATTCCTAATGAAGATATTTTCCAGAATACTATCATCCAATTCGCTCACGATCCACAGCTTGTTATTTTTCATGAAAGATACAAATTTAGCTGCTTTGTGATATCCCAATTTATAGCTATTCTCAATTTTTAGGAAGACTTCATCAGGAGATTTACAGGATGCCATCAGTTCATAGAAAGTATCATTACCAATGCCTTCTATACAACTCGAAACAAGAATGAATATTCCATTTTCCTTCAGGATAGATTTGCAATTCTCAAGCCCTTTTTGTGATTGATATAAATTCCTGTTTAAAGGAGCTTGATTTATGGCAATAACGATATCAGCTTTTTCTTGTACTTCTGGTGCAAACACTTCAATCACCTTTTGTGAGGTAGCATCGAGTGTTGAGTGAATATTCCCGCTGGAAGAATAAAATACTTTATCGTTTGTATCCAATACGGTAAGAATACAGAAGGTTTCTGTATTAACCATTTCAGCTGCTTCTTTCATATCTTCATGAACGGGATTACCTTCTAACTGCAAAATTCTGGCATCTTCTTTAAGCGCCAGAGAATGGTTATTTTCAATTGATTCAAAGGCTGCCACACCCGGTAGGAAACTCTTTCGCCCGCCTGTAAAACCTGCAAAGTAGTGTGGTTCAACTGAACTTATCACGATCACACCATCAGCATTTATAACTTCAGAATTTATTTTAACTGGAGTACCGCGTGATGTTGTTCCCAGGAACGTCATTTCATCATTCTGTGAATCATGACAGAAAATTCTATCACTACATTCATCATAAAAATTTCCGAAAATTCTTTCGAATTCTATCTCGGTAGGTTTGCGATGAGTACCAAGTGCCACAATAAATTTGAGGTTTTTCTCTATTATCTGATCATGAATAGTTGAGAGTACAATTGAAGTAGGTGTATTGCGAGAACCATCATTAACGATGATCAGGATATTCTGTTTATCATATAAAAATGTCTTAATGTCTGCTGAATCAATTGGATTATTGAGTGAATCCTGGATCAGTTTTTCCTGATTACATTGTTCTACTTTTTTTGCTTCAATGATCTCAACAGGATTATGCAAAATCTCCAGATCGATCTGTTTTCCATCAACTGTTATTTTATAATTCATTATTTCAAAAACTAAAAGGTAATTTGATTGTCAATTGTTTGTTTAGACCAATATTATTCTATTCTTTTGCTTCTCCAAAAGAAACGAACCAAATGGTTCTGTAAAATGAAAAAAGTTTGTCTTTCTGAGTAAATCTTCGCAGAATATTCTCACGAAGAATCTCATTTTTCAGAGAGTATTTGGGATGAGATCCTTCCAAAGAACAGCTTGCAAGAAACGTCACGAAGACAGAATGGAAGAGGACTTAACCCCCTTTTGTTCCCCCTTAAAAAGGGAGACTAAAGAATGTTTTTATTTCTATCATTTAACCATTATTTCATTTTCAATAAAGCTCCCCTTGTAAGGGGAGATTAAGAGGGGTTGCTTTTATATAAATTTAGAATCACAAAAAATAGATCAATAACGGAACATAAACAATTCCCAACAAAAGTGAAATAGAGACTAAACTGGCGGCAAATTCTTTATCAAGTTCTTCCAGTGATGCAAAGACAAGTGTGTTATAACCAACCGGAGCTCCGCAGAATATCACAATTAAAGTTCTCATAATGCCTTCGATGTTTAGAAGATTCACAGCTAAAAATCCTAAGATAAATCCTAAACCGATACGCAGAGAAAATACAGTGAGCATCTTTCCAAGGTTTGTAATTCTAGGACTAAAATAAATTCCAAGCGATAATATCATCAGAAAAATGGTTGGTTTACCGACAATATCAAACAAATTAAATGCTGTTGGATGCAGCTCGAATTTTAACAAATTGAAAATAATTCCAAGGACCAATGCCCAGATGGGTGGTAGTAACAGGAATTTCTTAATGGGGATTGTACTCTTTTCCTTTCCACCGAATTTTATGGCAAAATAGTAAACAAAAGTAAATATCATCAGGGTATTACCAAAATCGAAGATCGTATAAATTGCCAACCCTTGATTTCCGTAAGCTGCCAGAACAAACGGTAGAGTGAAACCTGTATTCATGATTAGTGTTCCCACCAGGAAGGTCCCACGAGTTGCATTTGGTAAATTGAATCTTTTACTGATAGGATAAGATATCGAGAAAATTATTAAAACGACGGCAATGGCAATAATTGGAAGATAGAAAAACTTAAGAGATAGTTCTGCTGTGGAGCCGGACAAAAACGTGAGTGCAGGCAAGGTTACATAAAATACAATTTTGAGCAGTGTGTCTGCTGTATCACTATTAAATAATTTGATCTTCTTCAAACCATATCCCAGAAAGAAAATTATAATTATCGGGATCACTTTACTCCAGAAACCGTCCATCAAATCTCCTTCTTTATCCCATAACGCCGGGTGTGCCACGACTCTTTCAGTTTTTCTTCTTGCTGATTATGGGCACGTTTGTTATACCCATTTTTTCAACGGCTCATCAAAATACAGAATTTGAGTTGATTACAGAAGGTTTGAGAAAACTATTTATTATAAGTCTTTTAGTTTTCTACCTCTATTCAATCTTCGATTTGATAGTTTTTTCCATATTTTATCTGCTAATTCAATATCAGATGTAGCTAAACCATAATTATCTTTTAGTATTACTTTGTTTGTTATTTTTAATAGTTCCGAAATATCTTTTTTATTCCTAATCATTTTATCTATTTCGGGTAATAATTCTGAATTAGTCGATTTGTAAGGCAAGAGTATTCTTTCTACTTCGTTTGGCATCAATTCTAAAACACCACCACCGTGACTTCTACCACAAATTTCTGAGAATGCAAAAGAAAGTGAGTTGTAGTAACTTGCTGTTAAAGCTTTTATTTTAGCATTTGTTTTAACGGTTACTCGGTGCATTGTATCAGTTGTAAAAGCTTGAGTATCGTTAATAATCAATTTAGGATATGAATGATTTCTGCGAATAAAAAGAGCATCAGAAATTCTTTGAGAAGGAACAATTTGCCATTCTTCACGGATACTACATTTATAGCCTTCATTCACACCAGTTTCTTCACCCCAAGCAATATAGTCACGTGCACCAGATGAACCGTTTAATTTTGACATTGGTGGAAATGTTAACAAGTGTGTTCGTGCTTCTGAATTTTGGTTTTTAACCCAATCTTTATATGTAAATATTACACTTGGAACTTGAACACTTCTGCCAACCAAAGGCTTTGCATATTTCTCCAAATTGTAAAATTGAACAATTGAAAGAGGTACTGTAAAAAATGGATTTGCACCTGTTGTAATGCCTACTTCAACTTTAGCATAAACACCAAACCTTGGAATTATTCTTTCTGTTTGAAGTCGTTCTAAAAAATCAATTTCTTTTTGATCGAGAAAATAAAATGTCCACTTATTGGATTTAAAATCAATCTTTTTTTTTGGGATTTTCAATTTTGAAACGTCTAAATTTTGAAGTTCCTCAGCATTTTTTAATTCTAAATGTTCAATTAAATGTGAATTTGATTTGTTCTTTTCACAAAGTAAGAGTATAACTTCTTGTTGAATATTAGGAAATATTAATTTTTCAAATGAAACAATGTTAATTTTATTATAAAATTGTGCTAAGAATTCTCGTAAAGGTTGAGCATAAGAAACCTGTAATAGTTCCGCAGGAAGAACAAATCCAATTTTGCCTTTTTCTTTTAAAAGCAGAGATGAACCAACAACAAAAGAAACCCAAGCATTTGTCAATTTTGAATATTTCAAGCCTGCTCTTCGGAAAATACTGGATGCATATTTTTGTTGATCTTTATCAAAATATTGATAGCGGATGTAAGGAGGATTCCCAATTATTAAGTCAAAACGCAATTCAGTATTGATACAAAATTGATGGAAATCAGAGTTAATAATTTTTGAATTTAAAAGATTTATATTTTTAGATTTCTCAGCTTCAAGTTTATCAAGTTCAATAGCCGTAACAGATTTGTATTTGCAGTTTTTCTTTTTTATTTCCTCTAAAAAAACACCATCACCACAACTTGGTTCAAGTATATCTGAATTACTTTTACCATTAAATGCCCATTTTAAAATAAAAGAAGCAATTGGTTCAGGTGTATAAAATCCACCTCTCAATTTTTCTTTAGATGCGTTTTTAATTAGTTGCATAAATTTCTGAAATTAAAGGAATAAGTCTATCATCTACGCCCAAATTGTATAATGATTTTAGAGTCTCATCCAAACTATTCTTCGTTTTTTTAAATTGGCGTTTAAGAGGAATTAATTTCCTGATATTTCCAATACTTTTATCAATTTTATCCTGAATAGTTATCAAGTTTTCTTGAAGAGAAGCTATTTCATTGTGTATATTTACCTCATCATCATTTTCAAAGTTAATACTTTTTATAGGAAGTTTTTTAAGGACTTTTGTTCCTCTTGCAATATAACCACCTCTAAAAACTTCACCATTAAGAGCTGAAAACCACTCTAAGTATTTCGAATTAAGAAGTGCTTGGATATAATAAATTGAGTATTGGAAATCATCTGGTAATGTAATCATACAATACCCAGCAGTTCCACCTGATGAAATTAGAGTTCCTAAATAATCAATAGCATATTTATTTCCTTGTGATAATACACCAACAATTATTTTAGCAGGGACATCACATTTATCTAGACTTTGATGTCTTCCAAACCTATACCATTCATTATCTGTTTTAGGGACTGGTTTTATGTCTCTTTTAGGGTCGCTGAGTTTATCTTTGTAATAGGATAAGTATTTGTAAGTATTTGGGAAGTCCGTTTTTAATTGCTCAATTTCAACAAAATTTATTCCATTTTCAGTTTTTATATATGGGTAAATTACAAAGGAATTAGGTGCGAAAGGGCGGTAAGTATATAAGTTGTCTTCTCCACTTGAAGTTTTAAAATATGGTTTGGTCAATTCTTTTTCAATTTTCCAATCAAGATTATCTTTTGTAAAATACAAATAGTCTTCATCTTCATTTGTAATTGAATGAACATAAATATTGTTAGCACTTGTTTGTATACCATTATAAATATTACTATTTCCAATTAAATCTTCTAAAGTCTTTGATTGGTTTGTTATAGCGTCATAAATGTGTTTTAAATTACCTGGTACAAGAATCCAACCATTTTCATCTAACTCATTTAATGGGATAGAATCAAACTCTTCTTGGTTAATGTTTCTGGTTTTCCAGTTTTTTAAAGAATTTACTTCTAAATATTTTGTTAGTTCCTGATCTTCTTTTTTTAGAATGAGTAAACAGGTGTAAGTTGTTTTATTTTGAAAAACTTGATTTGCACCGAATGAAATTATTTGTTGAACAGATTTATTAGAAGTTAAAAATTCTCTCAGTTTTTTACCAGCTCCAACTTTGGCAAATTTACTTGGAACAATATATCCAAAATAACCTTCTTCTTTAAGAAGTTTAAAACCTTTTTCAATGAATAAAAAGTATTTATCAAATTGTTTATATGATGATGAATAGTGGTTTTTATATAAAGGCAATTCCAAAGGTGTAAATTGCTTCATATGTTCGGTTGCCATATATGGCGGATTACCCACCATTACGTCAAATTTAGCTTTTTCAAAATCAAAGGGGTTTATCGCTTTTTGATTTTTAGCAGAAGTTAAAGAGCTGTCAATTAAACTGTTTCCAAAGTGAATATTTCTTAGATCAGGAAGTGCTGGTGTTGAAATGGTTGAATTATCTTCATTTTCAAGCAGTTTAAGAAGTAATCCAAACTTACAAGCTTCAACTGCATTGTAATCTTTATCAATTCCATAGATACATTTTTCTAAAATTATTTTTTTAATTTCAAATGGTAGTTTAAAAGTTTTTATTGATGTTTGTATTAACTTTTTAGTGTCATTTTCTAAATAATAATCAATTAATGTATCTTGTAATAATTGATAAGTTTCCAATAGAAAAGCACCTGAGCCACAAGCAATATCCGCAAAAGAAGAATTTAAAATTTCGTTATCTGTTTTACCTGCACAATGTTTTACAACTGTTTGGCGTAAAATATCCTGAATGATAAATGTTGGTGTTGTAACAATATCTCTGTCGATATTTTCAGGCTTCTTTTTTATTAAGATTTCGCGATTTTCAATATTCAATTGTTCTCCAAGAAAAATTTCGTAGATATTGCCTAAAATATCTGAAGAAAAGACAGAAAATGAATAACTGCTTTCAGGGAAATATAAATGTACAATAATTGTCCAAAAAGCAGAACTATTATTTGATATTACTTCGTTCGTTAGTGGATGATTAAAAAGTCCTGCATTATATTTATGATCTGCTTCTTTGAACTTTTTAATTAATGAGTTAAAATCATTTTTGTCAGCAAAGTTTAAAAGTGTTTTGTAAGCTTCTAGATTTCTATCCTCACAAACTCGTAAAAATATAATACTATTGATATATGACTGAACAATGTCGTTAAGCTCTTCAATTGGAATATCTGGTTTGTGAGAGTAAATTTCTTTACCAAGAATTATTCTCCAATCATTTATTTGTGATAAGAACAGATCATCAACACTTGATAATTTTAGTTGTTCTTCAATGTCTTTCCAAGTTTCGTCAAACTCTCCATTGTAAACTACTTGATGGCTTAATTGCTTTTTGATTTCTTCAAAAGCTGAGTCATATTCTGTGTAATGATAGATATTTATTCGTGATTTTGTTACAGAATCATCATTTTCAACTTTTTGTGAGCAATCGTAAATTGCTAAATATTCAAAATTTGATAAAACTGATATTTTCAGTTTTGCTGTAAAACCGTATCTGCGAACTTGTTTTGCAGGTTCATTGTCTTTTTCGATTTTTACATTTGGTTTTTTTGCTTCTAAAAAGAATTTTCGTTCCGAAAAAAGTCTGAAAGTGTAATCGGGTTTTTTTGTATTTGCAGTCGCATCTGCTTTTAAACCTTCTTCTAATAAAACCTCTCGTTCGTTAGTTGGTTTTCCTTCAGAATTTTTTATGTCCCATCCAAGCAATTCAAAAAAAGGATCTAAGAAATCAGTCCTAAGTTGTGTCTCATTGTAATTTGTTTTCAGGTATGATTCTCTATTCTCGTTATATTTTCTTACCAAATCTTTGATCGTCATTCTTGTTCCTTCTTTTGTTCTTCGCTTCACTTTTATTTTAAACAAAACTTATCTAAGCTTCTAATCGTCAAGTGAATTAATCTCGTGCTGAAATTCAGTAAATCTGACACTCATTATATAACTAAAAAGTACAAATGGGTATAATGTTTGTATACACGAACTAGTTCGCAAGTTGAACTTGCGAAATAAATTGTGTTGATAAGTTCAACTTATCAACAAGAGAGTACACAGAGTGACGGGAACAGAAATTATAGTTGGTAAACAGTAGTATAAAATAAAACAGCCTGCTGATTAATCAGCAGGCTGTGGCTATCTCAGTTTAACAAAACTTCTTCCTACGATTTCTCATGTCCCTTCTTTCTTGAGAGAAGGGCAGTAGGATGAGTTAATTAAACGAAAAATTTCTTTAATTTGCTAAAGAAGCTTTTTTCCGGATTGAGTTTTTTCTCAGAATCGAATTTAGCCAGTTTTTCGAAAAGCTCTTTCTCTTCTGAATTCAACTTAGTTGGAGTTATTACATGAACCTTGATGAACAGATCTCCATGATAAGATGAATTTACATGGGGAAGACCTTGAGATCGTAATCTGAAAACTTTACCAGATTGAGTTCCAGCTGGAATCTTCATTTTGGCTTTTCCGGTTAATGTGGGGCACATTATCTCTGTGCCAATTGCTGCTTGAGAAAAACTTATAGGGAATACACAAACTAGGTCTGCATCCTGGCGTTCAAAGATCTTGTGTTCTTTTTCCTGGATATGAACTAAAATATCTCCATGTTCTCCACCTCTCTTGCCAATATTACCCTGACCACGAAGCCTAATATATTGTCCTTCCGAAACACCGGCAGGAATTTTAATGCTGATTGTTTTAGCTGTTTTTGTTCTGCCTTCACCTCTGCATTTCGGACAGCAGTTCTTGATTATTTTACCTTCACCATGACAGGAAGGACATTCCACTATTGTTTGCATTTGGCCAAATAATGAGCGAGTCATCTGAC
>CAZSOM010000010.1:0-16086 GCA_964608295.1 uncultured Candidatus Cloacimonadota bacterium | reverse complement strand
ACTTCTTCAAATCCACCTGTTCCACCAAGATCAAGACCTTCCATATCGCCAAGTCCACCCAGTCCATCACCTGTTCCTTCCAGGTCAAAACCTCCTGAACCAGCTACATCAAGATCTGTTGTGCTATGTCTAGCTTTAGATCCAGAACCTGATCCTGGTCCACCGGAACCTGATGCTACAATTTCACTAACTTCTGTAACTTCCAGAAGTTCATTACTAAAGTCACCAGTACCTGTTCCACCAGGCATGCCAGCACCCGCATCAAGTGCTAATCCGAATTCCTGTTCAAACTGAGTTGAAGTCATTTCTTGAGCAAGTTCTACCTGCTCTGTAACTTCCTCTTCGATTTCCTCTCTGGATTTTCCAACATTTGTTTCCGTAGTTGCTTCAGTATCTACAGCTTCCTCAAAGATTTCTGGTTGAATTTGAGTAGCAAATTCTTCTATACGATGCATACGTTCTGCAAAATTAATTTGTATAGGAGGAACGTAGGTTTTTTCCATAATGTAGAGAAAAAGCCAAGTAACCAGAAGCCCTAGGATAACAAAGATCTTAGTGAATTTCTGTTGTGGGGTTTGAGGTGGGAAAGTTGCAAATTTTTTAGCAATGCTGATTTCCTGAGCAGTGGGAATATATACATATGGTTTATTAAAGCTATACTCAATTCCCCAATTTTCTCCAAAAGTAACTGATCCTATAGTCGATGGATCTAGTGTAAGAGAATTACCTTTAATTAAATTGGCTCGTTTTAAGTCACTTATTTCCAATTCTTGGTTATCTTTTTTTACTATTACCTTCATATCATCACGGAGGTTCATTGTATAAGAAGATCCTTTCTTTGAAATAAGATTGTATCTTTTAGGAAAAGTCGCATCAAGAATCTGCCAAAATAGATCTTTATCGTTTCCAATACAAAATTTCGTAGTAAAATCTCTTTTTTGCCTGGCAATATCTAACACTTTATCTTTATATTTTAGTTTTAAATTCAATATTTTATCAGCCATAGAAACCCCTTATAATCCGAGAATTTGATCCCTATCATCCGTATGAATGGTAGAAAAGTATATATTGGCAAAAGAAGCTTGAGCACTGAACTTTATAAATTCTGTTATGTATTTACAAGGTACGTCTTTATCTGCCTGAATCAGCAAACATGGTTTACTGTTCGCATTAATAATAGCTTTCGCTTCCATCTGCAGAAGTTTTAATAGAGAATTCCTAATCTCAGATCTATTCAAGAAATCCTGCATTGAACCTACTTCTATGCTCTCTGTACCATACAGTATTTTATCAGGATAGATCTTAAGATAAACAGCTTTTCCGCTATCAATTAATTCATTAATTGTAACAGTAGTGGGTAGAAGCATTCCCTCTGGGGAATTTTTCTGAGTAGAGTCCATAGAAATATTTTTGATCATAAAAACAAGCAAAATTGTTAGAATATCGATTAATGAAGTAATGTTAAGGTCTTTAGTTTTATTACCTCTTTTTCTTGGGTGGAATTTACCTCCCGAAGTACGGTTTACCTTACCTGTCCGTAACATATTCATAACCTGCTCCTATTTAGCCTGATAATACTTTGTTGCTGATGTAAGATATTTGATATTAGGAAAATTATTACTCTTACAGATATCTATTGATCTAAGTAAGGTGTCAAAATTCACTGATGGTGATGGAAGAAGATCAATTGTTCCCTGTTTAAGGTTAGTCTCTTTAATACGCGCAATAGACTTATCCAAAGTGAAATAATCATAAATGCCTGGAGATAATTGAGGAATCGTTATGACATCTTCAATTCCATCTACCATGACCTCAAATCGATCAGGTAGTAGGGCAAGTGTAATAGTATTAGGTAATTCCTCTGATTCTTCTTGTGAGTCATTGTTACCAGTTCCAATAGCTTCAGTAGGAAGAGTTATCTCAATCATTGCCAAATGAACCGTAACCATTATAGTCATCAGCATTGGAATAATGACTATAAAAAGATTCATTATTGGGATTAGATTCGGTTCCCTCAATTCATTCTGAGAACCAGATCTATTCTTGGATGGACCGTGAGCCATTGGACTATTCCTTCATTGAATATGTGACTTGGTTAATGGTTTTTACACTAAATTCATCAATGTCATTAATAATTCTATCTGCTCTGGACTGAAGGGCTCCTTTGATCAACATAGTTGGAATAGCTACAATAAGTCCATAAGCTGTGGTTCCCATTGCCATTGAAATACCTTCTGTAAGGAGTCTGCTCTTGTCTGCTTCCGGTGCATTCGCTAGTGAATCAAAAGCTACAACCAGACCAAAGACAGTTCCTAGAAGTCCTAACAAAGTAGAGATTTGAGCAATAATATCAAACCAGAAAAGACCGCCTTCAACTTTTGGAATTGATTGCAAGCCAGCTTCGTCAAATGAGTTTTGTACATGCTCTTTCAAATAGAAACCTTTTTTTCCGGATTTAATACCATCATTATAACCCAGAAGTCCACTCCAGAAAATAAATCCAATAGTTGTATTCTTAAATTGAGCACACACCCGTATTGCCTCTTCAATCTGGTTATTCTTGATATAACCTTTTAATTTGAGATAAAACTTTTGTGTATTCAACTTTTCTTTGATTGACAACTGCCAGTATTTGATTATCGCTAAGATTAACATGATAACCAGCAGAAATGAAATGATGTACATGAAGACACCACCTCTTATAAACATATCTACTGCACTCACTGCAGCTGAAAGACTGCTTACACTAACAAGCAGAACAACTAACATGAAAACCTTTAACATATTATTTTTCATTCCCAACCTCCTCTAGTACAACAATTTATTTGATTTTTTGAATTTTTCAATTACACTTAACTTCATATCATTATCCAATTTTGAGTCTTTCCTTGGCATAATGGATGAATTATCTGGTTTTCTAATCTCAACTTTAACTTCTTCATCTAATTCACTTTTCACTGTTTTAACTTTTTTTAGATCATCATTTTTCATTGTTGTTTGACCCAATAATGAAACAGAAAAGATGATGAAACTCACTAAGAATACAATATTTTTTTTCATTTACTCCTCATCTAAATCGCTCTCTAAGCTAATAGAACTATCATAATTGCTACTCTGTCAACTTCTTTCTCGCACGGTATTTCATTTCAAAGATAAGTCCTCTAAATTCCTCACCACCAAGTACTTTAATCTCAATCGTATTATTACCTGATACTAATTGATTAACATTATATTCAAATGGTTGAACTTTTTTCATTCGATCATCAATAATAATCTCTCTATTCTCAACAATTAACTGCTCATTTATCCAGATAGCTATTGTGCTTTGACCGATACATTTTAGAGTAGCGTCAGTAACATCTCCAGGTATCTCAATCTCTCTATGGAATAACACTGTCTCAACATTATGTGAGTCTATAACAGGGTACCAGATATCTATAGCTTCACTGTTCTCCAAGCCATACATCTGAGCTTTAAAGTACTTGAAGTTAGATCCGCTAGCTGGAAGCCAAGCTTCTGAATCTACAGCTACAATTGTCGGATCAGCCATATTTTCAGAGTTATCCAATGTGTCTGGATTACTTTCTTGCGATTCTTCAGGCAATATTATTTTGGTCAACCAGGTAAAATCTGAATTGAGTGTATAAAGTTCAGTAGCTTTATAGTATTCATAAGTCTCTTCATCATATTGCAAAGAAAATTCCGCAACGAAAGAATCGGATATTTTATTAGAAACATCTGAAGGAACCTTGAAGATAATGCTATTTTTTCCACTCATTAAATACTTGGAAGTAAACAATTTATATTGTGGTAACAATTTACCATCAACTATAGTAAGCTCTTTTTTCATTTCAGCTTCTTTTTCAACTAACGAATTATTTATATAAATTTCTAAAGGCTGAGAAAAAGCATAAGAGATATAAAGTAATTCAGGTTTACTCTCAACTTCGATATCATTTTTGATATATGTTTCAAACGTATCGGTTAATGCAATGATATTAGCAGAATCAAAAACCGTTTGTTCAGAAGTTATACTCACATTTTTCCAGATTCCAAAATTCTGTTGGGATTGGGTAAGATCATCAATTGGTTTTCTGTTCACTTGCCAATCATTATTTGTGAAATAATATTCGTGAATCTTAGGTTTTTGAATACCAAGTTCAACTAGACGATCATATGTTTTCTCAATCCATTCATCAGAATAATCTTTATTTTCTGAGAAAGTTGTGAGAATCGTGTTATATATTTGAACTGCTTTTTTTAGGAAGTTTAACCTTAGCTGATTTCCGCTATTTAAGATTGTGTTCTTATACTGTTCCTGTTGAACAGGATTAGCATTCATTTGTTCATTGTTTAATTGGTTGGATATATCAAGATACTTCTGAACTTGAGTAATTACCACTTCAGCGCTATAATAGTATGCTTGAGCAGCAACATAAAGTGCTTCCGTTCGATCAACAGTTTTTAAATTATACTGATTCCCTTCTTGAATTAAAGCTATTATCTTTTCTTTTTCTTTGTCAGCCAATTCCATTAGATAAGGAATTCTACTGCTACCCTCAACTAAGTGTTTTTTCCATTCAGTATTTTCATTTACCTTAATAAGCTCATCAGGTGATTTGGATAGAAAACCACCATAAACATCATCAATCACTTTATGGAATTTATCAGTGAATGAAGCATATTTATCATAATAATCAAAATTATCATAAATTGCATCCGTTGGAAGTTTGAGACCTTTATCTTGATAATGTTTATCTAATTCTTTGAATTCATTTATTTTCTCATACATCAATTCATATTGTTCAGCAACAAAGAAAGTATCAACTTCGGTATTTACCTCTTTTAATTTTTCAGCAGCTACTTTCACAAGCAAATCAATTGTTGGATCTTTTTTATAGAGATAAGTAGCCAATTCCTCAAATTTCCTTTCTTCACCACGATCATTATAGATCTTAGCGACATTAACCAGAAAATCATTAGATTTAGGATGATCTGGATAAAGTTTATCAAATAGTAAACTTAATTCAATGATCTTATTTTCATTTCCCTGATCGACATAGATTCTATAAGCATTTAAGAATATACTTTCATTGTTGTCCTCACCGATATCCATGTTTGCAGCATTTTCATGAAGTTGCATATACATTTGTGCAGCTTTCTCTTTATCGTTGAACTGCTCACCTTCATAAAATCCAATGATTTGAAGTTGAAGTTTATATGCCTCATTCGAGTCTTTATATTTATTGATGAATTGCTTACGGAGACTTTCACTCTGTGTCCAATCCTGTAAACTATCAGATATAGACCAAGCACTTAGATAGGCAGCAAGGGCATCATTTTTGTTATCTTTTTTTGAAGCAATTTCCAAATATAGATCTATTGCCATTTGGTTTTGTTCTGCTTTTTGATAACTTTCGATAGCTTTCACAACAAAACCAACACTTTTATCGGGATCAGTTATTTCAAGTTCTTTTGCCAGTCTTAAATATTCTTGAGCTGCAGTAGCATAGTTTGCAGAATCAGCATAAGTTATAGCTTTTGTCTGAATAGTAGCTAGAATGTTATTATTAAAGTTCTCTTTCTCTTCAGCTGTGGCATATTTGGCTGCTTCACGGTAAAATCTTTCAGTATCATTATAATTATTTCTGTTTTGGCTAATTTCAGCTAAACGGGAATAAATAACTTTTTTTAAATCATTATCTATTTGAAGTTGTAACACATATTCGAAATCTACAAATGCGTTGCTGTAATCTTCATTATTATAATACAATTCAGCACGATTATAAATAATTTTAACAAGTTCTTTCTCAATCTGATTGTTTTCACCTTTATAACTTGTTAAGAAATTCTGATATTGATTAATAGCAAAAATGTATAAAGAATCTAGTCCTGAACGATCTAAATCAATATTTCTAGATATATCTATGTAATTTTGTTGTTCGATCGTACTATCCAGAATTGCATAAATTTTCTCATAATTGTAAAATCTTGTTTCCTGATAACTAAAAATTTCAGGTTGATCTGGATTACTTTCAATGAGGGAACTGATGTTTTCAATAGTTTCAAAATATAATCTTGGATCTTGAGAATTCTCTGCAAGTTCCTGACTTATATCAACTATATTTTTATTAATTTTTTTTGTGTAATCCTCAGTAACAAATGCATCAAATTTACTGTAGTTATCCACCAATTCTTTGTACTGAATGTAATTGTTCTCAGATTTAGTTGATGCAAAGGCATTATAATATTTAGGTTCCAAAAATTCATAAGCCGTTTTAATGATTTTGAGTTGATTTGAGATCTCTTTCTCTTTATTAGATTGATACCAAACGGAATCAGCTCTAAACTCAGTTGTTAAGCGTTTATATTGATCAATAATAAGATCTTCTGCTGTAACACCTTTTCTAGTCCTATTTGGATTATTCTGATAAATTGTAATTATAGAATCAACCATGGAAGGACTTTCAACGCTACCTGGATACAAAGTTACATATGCGTTAAATAAATCTGCAGCTTGCATAGGAGCATTATAATTTTGTTTTAAAGAAACTGATTTTAATAAGATCTCTTTGCCATAAGTATCAGATACAAAAGAATGGAATAACTCTTTTGCTTGAGTGGCAGCTTCCGAATATTGTACGAAGTCGGTTCCATCATATTCAATCAAACTAAAAGCAATGTTTTCAAGAGCATCAGCTTCGAAGAATGTAGTTTCAATTTCCAAAGAATCTGTATTTATTATTCCTAATATTGCAGTAAAATCATCTATCGCATTTGTAAAATCACCCATTGAAAAATTAGTCCATGCGCGTTGGAAAAGTCCGTAATTTTGTAATTTATCATTTTCTTGGTTAGCTACTTTATCGAAATACTCAACAGATTTTAAAAAGTATTTTTGAGGAGTACGTGCATCTAAAGCTAATTCGAAGTAAATAATACCAAGCCGATAATAAGCTTCAGTATAATAAGTCGACTTCGGAAATGTTTCTGTTAACTCTTTATATGAGCTAATGGCATATTCAAGTTTCTCTTCCGTTAAACGTAAAGAATCAGGCCAGTTCATTACTAGCTTTATATTGTTTTGCCTTGACTGATTACGTTTATCTATTTCTGCCTTGAATCCATAGAATCCTATGTTATATAATACAATATCCTTGTTCAGAAAATTACTATCAGCCTCTAGAACTTTCTGATAAAACTCACTAGTAATGGATGGATTATCAACGTTTATTTCAGTACTCATCTCAGCAAGATTGAAATACAAAGCTGATAACACTGGTGATTCTAGATTATCATTAATAAATCTGAGAGTACGGTCATAAACTTCTTTTTTATATTCGAATTTTTCTTGATATTTATTTTTCAGTTCTTTACTAAGATCTGATGCTGGTACTAAGGTAGTTTGAGCGACAATTGTAGAAACACTGAAAATCACTATCAAAAAAAATATGAAAACTTTATAGTTATTATTCATACTTCACTTTTTCCTGAAACTCTTTATATTCGCTATCTAATATTTGAGTTTGTTTAAACAAAATATTAAGCAAGCTGAAATTATAATAATTATTAGTATTAATTATTTCAGTTATTAATTCAGATAATATATCATCGTAAATAAATTGCAGTCCTTCAAATTCCGTAATCAATATTTCTTTTTCATTACTCAATCGTCTAGCTATCATTTTGTTGAAATTTTTAACAATGTCTTTCTTCAATGCTTGAAGTTCCATTTTATTTTTCTCAATTGCAAACGCTTCTTCTTGAATCAATTTTTGAAAATCATCTGATGGTTTCCCTTTAAATATGTATCGGGCAATAACATCAATTGATTCAAGATTTTCACTGATAGCTTGTTTAGAATTATGAATTGCAGGTAAGATTTCTTCATGATTATTTTGGATAGCAATTTGCTCAATCTCGTCCCATGTTGTTAATAAATTCTCTTGAGAAATCTTCTCGTAAGCCAAAGCTTTTGCAAAGTTGTAATCTTTTCTAGTAAATTTTGGTCTATGACCAAGATAACTTAAAACCTGCAAAGTAATTATTGATGAATCTGAATAAGCTATTTCGCGATCAATGATTTTGGGAATTTTTTTATTCGGTAATTTCTCTGCAAGAAGTATTACTGCATCCATATCAGCTATGGTACTACTATAAGCAAGATATTCTTCTTCCATGATTTGCAATGTATAAAGCGATCTGCCATCAAGTCCAGTATATAATTGTTCCATTGTCTCATTCGTTTGCGCAATAGCTTTTTCTATTCTATCAGATTGTAATTTTAATTCACTCAATTCCTCTTCAGCAATATCTTCCCTATTGATTTTTTTTCGCAATGTATTGTACTTTTCTAGAAGATCATACTTAGTGTTCATGGTTTCCATGAGAACGTTATTCTGAGTGATCATTTCAGAAAGAGTGTTTTCAGCATATTCATAGTTCCCACTACCTTGTTCAGAAACTGCCACAAAAAATTTAGAAGAGGCATAGTATTGACTTTTTATGGGTCTATTGATTATTAAATTGAAATATTCAATGGCTTTAGCATAGTGTTCTTTATTATAATTTTGTATTGCCATTTCATATATTACATCATCTGAAATCACTTCACGAGACAAATCATAGTAATCATCATAATACATTAATGCTTTATCAAAATCATTATTAGCAATATTCAATCTTGCTAATGAAAGTAAAACAAATTCATAATAATCAGTTCGTTTATTATACTTATTTTCTAATTCATAAAATTTTGCGATAGAACTCTCAAGACCATCTGAATAATACGAGATAAGTGCTATCATTGATTTTGCTCTAAAAGCATACTCTTTATTCTTTGCAAGAATATTAAAATAAGTTGATGATTCAGTATGTTTTCCAATATTGTAATAAACTTGAGCAAGCCAATAGTTTTGCTGTAATGATTTTTCTGCCGTATATTGATCAAAAATATTAATAAATTTTTGATCAAGTCCTTCAACAAAATATATCTCTTCCAAAATAAGAATGCTTGGACTGAGCATTGAAGAATGGGGGTAATCCTCAACTATTTTTTCTAATAAGTTCTGAGCTTTCTTATTATTGCCTTTAGCAAAAGCCAATTTAGCTTGATAATAAAGAACTTGATCTCTTAATTCATCAATATCTTTATATATCAATTTTAGTTCACCAATTTTTAGTGAAGCTTTTTTGATTAAATCCTCGTCGAAAATCCGGTCTATTATTTTTGCGGTTTTAGAAAAAACATTTTCAATACTTGTTAGTTTTCTTTGTTTATATAATTCTCTTATGGCAACTCTTTGCTGTAATAGATTATGATAATATGATAGTTCTTCTTCTAAAATAGCTAATTCTTTTTTTTCTTCCTTTAGAAGTTCAAGTAAAGGTTTATCTTTAGCTGAAAGATTTAAAGATGAGTTAATATCATCTTGAGTTATTA
Source organism: uncultured Candidatus Cloacimonadota bacterium (assembly GCA_964608295.1). GTDB lineage: Bacteria > Cloacimonadota > Cloacimonadia > Cloacimonadales > TCS61 > Tenebribacter. The sequence continues at coordinate 6,644 of CAZSOM010000010.1, read as the reverse complement.
ATGATAATCCCAGAAACAGCAGAAGTAATACGAAATATATTTTTTTCATATCTTCTGGGGCTACTCTTGTAATAACTTTCTAATCTCTTCGAGTTCTTTTTCTGCCTGCTTCCTTCTTTGTCTAATCTGCTCAAGCTCATCACGTAGCGGATTTGAATCTTCATCATATGTTTCTTCACTAGTAGGTGTAACTCGCTGTTTTGCTCGTTGTTGTACATTTGTTGTTTTCTTTCTTTTTTCAGATGCTTTTAAATCAGAAAACTTATCAAGTGTATATTTTAAATTGATTGCGTATTTTTTGCTACTTTCATCACCCTTTACACTAAAAAAATCTTCCAATTCATACATGCCAGCTCTTAAAGTAAAGTTTTTATAAAATCCATTTAAACCAAGATTTACATTCTGGCTATCCCATTCCAGATCAAATCCCCAAAATCGGGATGGTTTAACATCCATGCCTGCAAATATGCCTCCAAAATCTTGGACAATCTCACCCTTACCCAAAAATCTTCTGCTTCCCATTCCGAAATGAAAAGATGTTTCTAGATAATCCATAAAGGGAACACCTGTTATTACCACTAAAGATTTACTGATAACTAAAAATGGTGAGTTACTAATATAATCTTGACGATCAGTGTATTCAACATCGGGAGCATTATCATTATCAAAATCCCGCAGGTGCGCATAGGCTTCAACCTGAGCGTTATTCCAAATGAAATTACCGGTAATTTATCTGTTTCATTAATAATCCTTATTTTTAAGTTACCAAAAACGCCTGTTGTACTTGTATACACTATCCCAACTTCAGCTCGATTAAAAAGACCAAATCTGACAGAACCAGATACATCATACAAGTTATCCTTTATTGTCCCTACATCACCTTCAATTAATCCACCGCCAATAAAATAATTAGTAAATGATAAATCTACCATTTTGTGCGGTAATATGTATGCTTCTGGTATATTAATATTTCCCATAGTTGAATAGGGCATGGCAAACATTATGCTAAATAAGCATAAAAAGCTTAACGATAAGAAACCCCTTTTTTTCATAATAACCCCCATGTTTATAATCGACTTTCTTTTTAACTTATTGACAATTTATACGTCAAGATTTTTCTTTTTTTTATGACAAAAATAAATATTAAACTAATTGGCTCTCAGGGAGAAGTCCAAGCAAAAAATTACCTTATATCAAACAAATATGAAATAATTGAGACTAATTTTCATTCTCCCTATGGTGAGATCGATATCATTGCTAAAGATAATGATACTCTAGTATTTATTGAAGTAAAGGCCAGATCTTCTAACTTAGAATCTGCTCTTAATAGCATCTCTGTCTCAAAAAGAAAAAAAATTTCAAAAACAGCATCTTATTATCTTTCAAAAAATAATTGCTTCGAGAATATTTTCACTCGCTTTGACATAATTATTATCCTGCTCAATAAGACTCATACAACACTGAAACATATGAAAGAAGCTTTTATTCCGATTTTCTAAACATTTTCATGCTTAATCCAACAAATTCATATCAAAGTCCTCTCCTAGATAAGCTTCAATTTGTGGAGAACTTGTTTCTTGTGGATCATTTTCACTATAAATCATTTTGAAATTTTTGTTTGTTTGGAAATCAAGAAAAAGATAAGTAAAGTTACTGTTTACCCTGTATTTCCAAATCTCATATTTCTTTTGTGCATACTTCGTTACAAAACCAGTATCACCATTAATTATGTCGTCTGGATTTCCATGTTTAATATAAATTCTACCTCGATCGGTATTCCAACCGTCATTAAAGTGAGAATAATGTTCATTGCAATATTTAATACGCTTTTTGATTAATTCAAAATATTCAGTTTTCTTTGAGGATGGACTCGTGTTATTCACTTCCCAGAATTTATCAATAAATTTTAATTTACCATCATCAGTTAACTCATTCCAAATTTTAGTTTTAGCTGAAGGTAAAAAATACTTCAATAGTTTTATCTCATCTTCTAAATGTACAAATAATCTATAATTGCTTTTCTTCTTACTCGTTATTGTAAAATAATCCTCCATTTTATTCACAACATCGGAAATCGGATCGATTACTTCAACAATCAAATTATAGTAACCGTCAATAAGATCAGATATATTGATTTTTTTTGAACGTGACTTTTTGCGACCATTACAAGCAAATTCCATAGTTTCAACGCTTAGAGTGTCTTCATCTTTAACTATAGTAATTTTCTCTTGAAGTGTACCCACCGGGTATTGTGCATTCCCTAATTCATAGTAAATGTATAATGTATCTGTTTCATCCTTTGTGTATATATGATTACAATTTACAAAAAAAAGTTTGTTGTTACGATGAAACTTTTCCATAAAATTTGTGGAATCTATAATTATATTTGAAGAGAATTCTAAATCACTTAGAAAAGTATCTTTTGGGAAAATTATTAAATCCTTAGACCAGGAGACATTACGTGAAGTGTTTTTATCTGAAAATGTAATTTGCATGGTATAAGTTGATGTTGGTAAGGTTACTGCTAGCTTATCTCTAAATAACTTTCCAGATCGTGTTAACTCCTGATTTGGAAAAATCAGTTTATTTGAAAAATCACCCAGGTCCACGATCTGCCCATCTTTTGAAAGCACATATTCGACATCAAGCCCTGCTTCAAATCCCGTATCAGTTTGAACAAAACTAAGAGAATTATATGGCAGTTGATAATTTATTTCAAAATTCGTGTTACTGGAACTATCTAGAAATCGATTTAGATCAACAACAACTGGTAGCTGATCTGAAAATAGAACTGAAAAAGACATCAATAATAATAATAACATGATATATTTCATAACGTCCTCACAATTAAATATTTAATGATAACTTTGGTTTCAATCCTTGAATATCTTTACATAATTTATTTAGATCCGTATTTGGATAGATCTTCATATCTCTAGGATGAAGATTTAGCTTTTTAAATGAGTTTGTTTCCAATGAAACATGAACACCGAAATTACCGCTATTTTCTTTCATATATTGCCTTAATTTATTAGAGAAATCCTCGCTAAAATCTGTTTCTTTCATTTTAAAGTAAACTTCACCGGAAAGCTCTTTGCGCAATTCATCAAAATGCATAACCTTGGTGGGAATAATCCTGAGGATATTATCACCACCGTTAGTATAATTTGATTTCTTACCGATTATAAAGAGTTCCTGTCCTTCCTTCATTATCCTTATATACTTCAAATAATCATCTCTAAAAAGGGTTATTTCGAATTTACCATTTAAGTCTTCCAAGATTATAATTGCAAAGGGGTTACCCTTTTTATCAGCTTTTTTATTTATTTCGCCTACTACACCTGCGATGGCTATCTTGGCTGGAACGTTATCTAAAGACTGTTCTGATATGTTGGACGATGTATTTACAAAAAAATCAATGATTTCTTGATATTGATTAAGGGGATGACCAGACCAATAATAACCTAGAACCATCTTTTCATGTTTTAATTTCTCATGGAGTGACCATTCATGGAGATCAGGTAATTTTGGTTGATAATTCTCGTCTTCTTCGTCATCATTTAGCACGTCAAAGAACATGATCTGACCTCTTTTCTTTTCTGTCTGAACACCTGAGCCAAATTCTAAAGCACTTTCTATTACTTGATATTTCTGAGCTCGATTCCCTTCTAATTCATCCATTGCACCAGATCCAATTAAACTTTCTAAAACAGATTTATTCACACACATTGTATCAGAACGTGAACAAAAATCAAATATCGTTTTATACTCTCCAAACTCATCCCTATCTTTTATCATAGCATTTATTGCCGCACTTCCCACATTTTTTAGAGCTCGTAACCCAAAGAGTATTTTGTTTTCTCTCACAATAAATTCATTTTCACATTTATTAATATTGGGTGGTATTACATCAATACCCATCGATTTGCATTCATCAACAAAATATGGAATTTTAGACGGATTATCTTCTAATGAGAGAAGAGCTGCCATAAATTCAACAGGAAAGTGAGCTTTAAGATATGCGGTCTGAAAAGATATATATGCATAAGCTGTTGCATGACTTTTATTAAAAGCATAATTGGCAAATTCGAGCCAGTTATTCCAGATAGTTTCAATAACATAGGGTTTTACACCATTAGTGGAAGCGCCTTCAACAAATTTTACCTTCAACTTCTCCATAGTTTTAAGCTTCTTTTTACTAATGGCTTTTCGTAGAGTATCTGCTTCTGCTCCACTTAACCCGCCCATCTCTCTAGCAATCTGCATTACTTGTTCTTGATAGACTGTAACTCCATAAGTTTCTTCAAGAATGTTCTCTGTAAGCTGATGAATGTAAGAAATCTTTTCTTTCCCATGCTTTCTATTAATAAAGGATTCAATAAACTGCATTGGACCTGGACGGTAGAGAGCAACCATGGCAATTAGATCTTCAAATTTATTTGGTTTCAATGCAGAAAGATATTTTTTCATACCGTTAGATTCGAACTGAAAAATTCCGTCAGTTTGACCATTAGCAAGTAACTCAAATGCATCTTTATCAAACAAATCAACATTATTTATATCTACAATCTTATCTTGAGATTCTTTAATAAGATTAACTGTTTTTTTTATTAGTGTGAGAGTTTTCAAACCTAAAAAATCCATTTTCAAAATTTTCAGATCATCTAGCCATTTACCTTCATATTGAACTAATACAGCCAATTCACTCCCTTTTTGGTTACTTGTTGCCAGTGGAACATAATCACTCAAATTTCCAGGTCCTATAACAACTCCTGCTGCATGAACGCCTGTATGTCGAACTAATCCTTCTAAGACTTTCGCATATGTAAGAATTGAAGAGTTAATATCATTCTCAGACATCTTTTGAGCAAATTCTTTAGACTGTTTCAGGGCTTTTTCAAGTGATATTTTTGGAATTGGTGGTATGAGCTTTGTGATTTCATTCGCAGTAGACGCCGGTAGATTCATAACTCTGGCAACATCCTTAATTACAGATTTAGCTCCTAAAGTCCCAAATGTAATTATTTGCGCAACACTATTACGTCCATATTTCTCAACAACATAATCAATGATTTTACTTCTTCCTTCAGCACAAAAATCAATATCTATATCGGGCATACCGATTCTATCAGGATTTAAAAATCGCTCAAAGAATAATCCATATTTCATAGGTTCAAGCTGTGTGATTCCTAATAAGTATGAAACAACACTGCCCACAGCAGAACCACGTCCTGGCCCAACCGGAATATCCATTTCTCGAGCTGCATCGCAAAAATCTTTAACTATTAAAAAATAATCATTATAGCCCATTTTATTTATTACTGAAAGTTCGTAGTCAATTCGTTGTTTTACTTCACTAGTAATCTCAGGATACCTAGTCTTGGCAGCCTCAAAACATAGATATTTCAAATACTCTTTTGAATTTTCATAGTTTTCTGGAATATCAATTTTTGGAAACAAGAACTCATTATAATCAAGTTCCAGATTTATTTGATCAGCAATTTTTATCGTATTATCATATGCTTCAGACTGCTCAGGGAAAAGTTCTCTCATCTCTTCTTCCGATTTGAAATAAAGCTGATTTGTTTGATACTTCATTCGGTTAGGATCTGATAATGACTTCCCCATTTGGATACATAAAAGGACATCATGAGCTTCAGCATCTTTTTTATTAATATAGTGACAATCATTAGTAACAACAAGAGGTGTATTTGTATCTTTTGCAAGTTCAACTATCATCGGACTCACGATTTTTTCCTCTTCAATCCCGTGATTTTGAATCTCGAGATAGAATTTATCAGGAAAAATATCCTTATAAAATTTCACCACTTCTTCAGCTTTCTGACGATTTCCAGTAAGAAGTAGATGAGGGATTTCACCCTTTAAGCAAGCTGAGAGACAAATTATCCCTTCGGAATATTTTGCGATGAGACGCTTGTTAATCCTGGGCTTGTAGTAGAAACCTTCAAGATAAGCCTTTGAAGAAAGCTTCATCAAATTCTTGTATCCTTGCAGATTTTGAGCAAGTAAAACAAGATGATGTCTTATATCTTTTTTAGCATTTGCATCATCAAATTCATGATTGATAATATATGTTTCAATACCAACAATTGGTTTGATCCCTTCTCTTTTCGCTTTAGTAACAAAGTCGATGACACCGAACATATTTCCATGATCTGTTAAAGCAACTGCCGGCATCCCGAATTCTTTTGCTTTTGCGATCATCTTATCTATACGGCATGCTCCGTCTAACAGACTATATTGAGAGTGATTATGCAGATGAACAAACGCCATTTAAATTCCTTTTAAGAATTATTTATATTCGTCGAAATCACATTTTTCAACTAAAATATGTTAGTTAATATTTCTGTCGTTTTTTTTATGTCAAGATGAAACTAAATGAGATATTTCTTGCATTTCTTAATCCCACACGCCCACAAGATTTGACTAATAAAATTATAATTAAATTGGTGTAAAATAACATTTGGGATTAAAAAGAGATAAAATAAGTTTGACAAAAATTTAACTGACTGCTAACTCGGTGAGTGGATACTCATCAAAAGGAGAATTTATGAATAAACGTCAGACTCAGAAACAATCTACACGTGAAAATATTATCGCAGCAGCAAAAACTATCTATGTTG
>CAZSOM010000009.1:0-16917 GCA_964608295.1 uncultured Candidatus Cloacimonadota bacterium | reverse complement strand
AGCTTCCGGCTCATAACCGGACGGTCAGAGGTTCGATTCCTCTTGGGCCCACCAGATACAAATAAAGCCGCTCATTGAGCGGCTTTATTGCATTCCTTGGACTAGTATTTATCTTTGATTCACTTGTTACTCCAATAAAAAGGTCATAATTTACTGGTAAATGGCTTTCCTGAAGAGGTGAAGACAGATGTTCAGAAAGTTAAGAAATTATTATCACCAGGAATTGTAATAAGTCTCAGTCATGAAACTTTGCTGCCCAATATTCCACCTGAAAATATTGCTATGATAGCGGAAGTATTTAGAACTTAAGGATTACTTCACTGCCGTTTTTCACACTTTCCAAAACAAGAAATATACCAGCATCATTTTCTAATATTTGTGTTTTCTGGCCATAAATAACTTTTTGGGGACGTCTGGGAATCTTGAAACTGATATCATCAACAGCCGAATTATCTGTGATTTTGAAATCTATTTTTACCTCATTTCCCTGTTCAGAGATATTTATTTTCAGCTCTTTCAGTTTATTCCAATAGCTGGCAACTTCTCCAATTGAAGTGATCCAGGCATTATCATCTTTGGCCGTTTGTACAATATTTTCCAAAGGCTGCATTGCTGTTTTGCTTCTGCCGGAATACATGGGATGTCCCTGAAAAACCATCAAACCGTTTTCAGGTTTTATGGCTCGTTTCCACATGGTTTGTAAGTAAGCGTTATACTTGGCGGCATTCTGCTTTTCATTGGTTTCATCGTACTTGTTGTTAGTAAGTACATCTTGAAAATAATACCAGTCATCATGGAAATTTTGCGAAATTTCCAACAGATCGAGAGATTTATAATAGCCATCTTTGAAGATGGGGATATTATAGGGGAAAAGAGAACCGCGATAAAATTCCAAATGATTTACTGCGATGCTGGAATCATAAACAAATCCCAACTCATCCAACGCTTTCATGCCCCAGAAACTGTTATTGGTAAAAGGAAAGCGAAATCCTACGAATTGTTTTTTATAAAACGATTGGTTCTCTAAAAGTTCCTGAACAGTCTGCTGAAAATTTAAGGTTCTGAAATCGGGGCGTGATTGAGAATTACTCTCCAAAATAATCTGATTCTGCTTTTCCAACCAATTATTGATTTCCGCATCCAAATTATTAGTTACAAACATGGTGGCAGGAATTTTTTGTTGCCTCACCAAATTAAAAATACGTTGATACTGTTCGAGAGTACCTCCCACATCGAAGGTAAGACAAAAAGCACTTTGTGCTCCCTTGGGCCAGGGATTAAGATCAATAGTGTATTTTCTTTCTCCTAAAGCAAGCCCATAAACATATTGATAGAAAGCTTGAATTTCTTTGGCATTGGAAAATCCACCATCACCGGCAGGATGGATCAGGTTAAATGTGGATAGTAGAATAGATTTACCCTCGAAGAAATAATTTTGCGTAATTGCGGGATAATTTATCTCTCCATTCTGCCAATGTGCCAAAATTTTTACTTGTGAATTTTTGATTTCCGATACAATTGATGCCCATTCCGGTTCATCAAAAATCGGAGTTATTTCTGCATTCCAGATTTCATTGGAATTACTGACAATACGATATTGCTGCATATTTTTTTCCTGCAGATTCACACCAAAACAATCTGCTAGAAGCCAGTTATCCCGATTTAATTCACTTTGCGCCGAAATGCGGTCTTCACCACTCAATCTATTCCGTCCCAGGTATACATCACTTACCAAAGTTCCACCTTGTTTCACCCAATCGCTGATATTCTGCATTTCCTGATTGGAAAGAAAGGAGAGCGAGTAACGGCGGTCGGCATCGTGATAACCAAATGTAGTTGGAATGATCATGATACTATATTCCTGCATTTTTTTAGGATAATGTAGGATCTGACGATTTTCTAAACGCACAAAAGCACCGGATTTATTGAATTCTTGCAAAGCCAGGATCACACCATCGGAAACCGTTCCCTGTCCTTCTCCATCACCGCTGGTTATAAATAGCACTTTCGGCAAACGATATTCCAGGCTGTGAAGTGCAAAAAGACAAAGTAATAAACAGTTGATAAAAATTATTTTTTTCATTATTTAATCCTCTCAATAATGATTTTTTTATTCAAGATTGCGGGAAACAGAATTTTCCCATTTCGAGTATTATAAATTCCGTCTTTTTCGCTGTGACTTATTTTAACGATCTCCCAATTGGTAGTAAATTCTACCGTTAAAGGTTGGTCGTAAATATTGTTGTCTAGATCAGATTGTAAGGTGAGGACATAGGAATTGAAAGTAAGATTTTGGATCAATTTCACGCTTTCCCATTCACGCAGATATTTTCCCACTTGTGAAGTTGTAGCGATCCAATAACCGGAGTTTCGCAGCAGCCGGATCTGGTTGTCAAAATTACGTGGCGTTACCGCATATTGGTTGTAAACTTCGTGATAACGATAAAGTTCCATTTCTTTACTGTTTTCCGAGAAAATGTGATGATAAGTCAGCAGCAACCAGTTGCCTTTCGCTTCTTCAATCCATTTGTTTAAAGTAATCGGATCGGGATCTTGATTGTTCAAAATCACTTTACTGTTCAAATTGAAAAGCGAAGCAGCAGAGTCATTTGTCAAGCCATTATCTCCCACTCTACCAAATAGGAAACCAGCTTCTTGAGCTGCCTTAACGATTTTTTCTCGGCTATGGGAATAGGGATAATGGATGGTGAAAACCGGTTTTCTAAGTTGCTGTTGGATCAATTCTCGGTTTTTCTTTAATGCATCCACGATTTCAGCATAAGGTTGGGTTTCGTCGATCCGCTGATGCAGAAAACCATGGGAACTGATCTCATTTCCCTGCTCAGACATTTCGCGCAATTGAATCCATCCCAGGCGTTTTATACTGAAAACATCTTCTTCCGCTGTGGAAACTGGTTCTTCCGTAGTCCACTCTCCTACAACGCTGAAGTCTGCTTTAACTTTATACTTTTGCAAAGTAGGGAAAGCGTATTCATACTGACCGTAACTGCCATCGTCAAAAGTGATGGAAATAGCTCCAGACCTGCCCTGATACCAGGGAGTGATGTTGAAGAGGTTTGTCACTTCTTCTTCAGGAAGAATTGGCTTGGGTTTCAATTGAGCAAATTGTTCTTGTAAAACAAAATACTGTTCTTTCAATCGAGTTTCATAAACTGTCTCATCCCAACCTTCCCAATTAAAGAAAAACTCTTTATTTTGTTTGGGAATGGAATTCAGAATATTATTTTTCTTATCAGTTACAAAACTCCAAATCCGGAAGCCGTCGGTGGTTGAAGTTTCAATCTCGGGAGTGCCCTCAATATCATCCAGCACCTGAAGTGAGGAGGGATCGGAAACGTTGAGCAGGTGCCAGGGCAGACGTAATTCCAATAATCCACTTTTCTTATCAAAAAACCAGTCTGTATTGGAATTTTCAGAAATTGTTCCATTTTCTAACTTGCTGCGATTATGAATGATCCGACGCCTTTTTTTGCCGGTAAGTGTTTCCCGCTCGCGATTGGAAAGCAATTCCTGATCTACGAAATAACCGTTATTGTTATCCAGCGAAGTATAAACAGGCACATAATCAATGTAAATATCGGAATAAACAGAATAATAATCATCCACCAAAATTCGAGCTGAATCGGGTGAATGGAAAGTAAGAATAAATTCTATTCCACGCTTGGAAGGCTGATCGACAAAGGGAATAGTGTGATCACCTTTATTTTTGTCGAATGTGTCGATAGCTAGATAAAGATTGTTTTGGCCGAAATCAAAATCAGTGAGTTGATAGCGGAGATAAAAATAGCTGGGATCGGCATCCGCTTCAATTTGGTCGGCATATTTGGCAATTTTGGGCCAGTCATCATCTTTTCCGTCGATAATGTGTGTCCTATTTTCCACTGCCACCACTCCAAAATTCTGTTCAGGATTCTCTTTGTTATGCCAATATTTACGACGGTGTTGGGGCTGTTCGAAATCCATCACCATCCAATTGAACTTGAACCATTCATCAATCCATTCAAACATGATAGCGCCACCGCAATCCGCATCGTGAATGTCCTGTGTGAGTAAGCGATTGATTCTGGCCTGTTCTTTTTCATTATGACCACCTTGATCAAATCCAAAAGGTGAATAATGACTGTTGCCGCGACTGGAAGGAACACCATATTCGGCAATGATTAAAGGCATGTCTGGACAAGATAATTTTAGATCCTGCAGGTAGGGAAGAAAATTATCATCACCATTTTTGGTATATTTCTCATCCATGAAAATGAAGTCTGGATAGTATGGATAGGCATGATAAGCTGCATAAATACCTGTTTGGGTGAGTGCTGTATAATGGAAATTGCGAAAATCAATTATTTCCAAGTCATTATCGTATTCCCGCACTTTTTCATTTTCGATGAACTCGCTGTTGTGAAACATCGGGTCCAACGGCAGCCAGTTTACGAATGAAACCGGATGCTGATTTTGATAGGCGAGAGTTTCATATTTCAAACTGAAATCCATCATTTCACCTAACCACATTTCCATGGCATTACCAGTGGGAACTGAAATGAAATCTCCTTGAAAAGATGAAATCTGATGTTTCAAATTCGTGTGAGTTACACCTTTTGGCTCCCATTCTCGGCCCAGCAGATAAGCCACAGTGAAGCGGGAAACATCGGAAACATAAGTGCCGCTGGCTTTGCCTGGAACAGCATCCAATAATGCATCACCATGGATCACATCGATCACATCTTTGATCTCTTTTTGGAAAGTGTAAGTGTAATCTTCGTTAAAGTAGTCATGATCTTCGGGAACGGTAGCCCAAACCCCTTGCATCAGGTAGAGCGGTTTGTCGGAATAGATCAGGTTATAATTGGCCAGAGCTTCATAAAACTGTGGTGGCAAAATTGTGTAGATTCGAACTACGTTAGAATTCATTTCACCGATCTGTTCAAACCATTCCAAATAAAGGTCGAAATCTGTGGGAAATTCGGATGGAAATTTTCCCGGCAGAGCTACTCCGAGATTGACTCCTTTCAAAAAGATCGGTTCCCATTTTTCACCTTCAGGAAGAGATTTATCTACCTTTAGATATTGAAAATAATCTCCCTTAACCCGAAAATCAATTTTGCTCTTCTGAACAAACTCAGTAAGCGAAAGCTGAGAATATTCTGGCAGGAGCTGTACGCGCACCCTGGTGCTGTCAATCACGATGATCTTCTCTTCGCGAAGTTTATCTTCCACTTTCATCATCAGGAAAACCGTAACGATGAGCAGCGTTATAAAAACAGCTATTACGAGATATTTCTTCTTCATAATCCTCTAAAATCGTCCACTAATTGTAATAGCCAAATTGTTACTTTCATAAAAAGGATTCTTGAAATTCCCATATCCCAAAGCCATAGAAAAACTGCTCAAGTTGAATCCGATTTCCAGATCGTTGCTGTAACCATATTCAGCATTACTATCTCGCTCTACAGAAGCTGAAGCATAAACGTACAATTTTTTATATGGATAATACATTGATGCATTCATAGCCAATAAACTTCGATCGCTGGGAGTATAATATTGAGATGAATCATATTTATAATCCATGAAACGACGACTTCCACCCAGTTTAAAATTCAGAGATTTATAGAGCAGATAATTTATTCCAAAAGTATAATCTAAAAACGGATTTTCTGCCAAAGCTGTATCATTCCAGATGAGAGATTCTTCAATTTTTCCGGCAGTATAATTGCTTTCGAAAACGAACCTTTTCAACTTGATCTGCAAGTTGTTCTTCAGATAAATCCGGCTGAGATTTTCCCAATGATTAAAATATTCTTTTTCTGCATTGGTGTTGTTCTGTAGTTTGAGATTTTTCCAACGGGTTGATAATACAAAACCACCATCTAATACTGTCAGAATGGAATCCTGCGAAGAAGCTCCTATGGTGAAATTAATAGAAACAAACTTAAAAAGCCGGAGATTAGTTTTAAGGTAATGATTATCAAACCACTTTTCTTGGGTTTGATTGCTGCGTTTTCGTTCTTTTTGATTGTATTGCAGAAAGCTGGTTAGTTGAAGATCAAACCTGTCGTTGAGCCGTTTTTTCAACTTGTAACTTTGATTAAAACTATCAATTGTATAGCCATCTTCCCGTTCTTCTACGAATGCAAATCGAGCTGTGGGGTAGAAGTCTATTTCGGTCTGAACTTTATGTAATTCAGCTGCAAATTCCATATTGGTTGGATCAAGTTGAAGTGCTTTCTCATATTTTTTTCGGGAAGTGAAAGGTTTATCGCTCCACCAAAACATTCGACCCAAACCCGCCCAGGCTTCCGACCAGGTATTATCTATTTTAAGAATTTGATTGTAAGTTTTTATCGCATTATCTAGTTGATCTGCATAGCTGTAAACCGTTGCCAATTCCAGGAGAATGGGAACGTAATCCGGCAGATATTGTAATGCCAATTGATAATTATGAATGGCTGAAAGATAGTTATCTTTAGTTTTGGCAGATCGAGCTAAACCAAGATAAGCTTCTACATCGGTGGAATCTGAATTTAATATGTCCTGGAATTCTTCTTCCGCTTGCAGAAATTGACTTGTTTGAAGGTAGAGTCTGGCTACAGCTAACCGGGCATCATAATCGTTTGGAACAAGATCCAGAACTTTTTTATATGCAGCGATGGCTTCTTCAAAGTTATTTGTTTTCCGGTAACTGAAACCCAACATTCGCCAAGCTTCGATTTCATTAGAATTCGAGTTTAAATCTTGTTTCAGTAGTTTGATTGCTTCCGCATAATCCTCATCATCCAGCATTTGATAAACTGCTGGTGATATTGCGGATAAGACAATTCCTGCCATTAAAGCGAAGACTAATATGGTCTTTCTAATAATCAATTGTAAACCTTGATATTAACCAATTGCGTGATGAATGAATTTTCTGAACTATCATAAATTACAACGTAAAGAGTATGATTTTCGTTGGAAAAAGTTGTGGAATCAATCGAGAAATTATAAGGGGCATTACTTACTTCATTCCAATAAACACCATCTACAAACAGCTCTACTTGATCAACTTCAATGTTATCAAAAGCAATTATACGTGCTTCAAATGTACCGGAAATGTCAGTCCAATCTGCAGGATAGGCAACGAATCCAGTGGGAGCTGTTATATCGATATACTCAACCTCGAAGTTGGTGAGAGTGCTGGTTTGAGTAACTCCCAAAACATCTGTTGCAATCACAAAAATGTTATGGGTTCCCTGCTCTGTAACATCCAGAATCGTTTCAAAAGTAGCTTGAGTAAATTCATGAACTTCACTACCATCCAGATATACAGTAACATGATCGATTTCCTGAAGACTTTCCACATTCACCTGCACCGGAACCTGGCTGGTTATGAATTTTTCCCATAATACTGGTCGCACTATTTCCACGTCGATTTGAGATTGCTGCTCTTCCGGTAACCAAAAGAAATTCAGTAGATCCGACATACCGGTATTACCCTGATTATCTATAGCTGTAGCATAAATAGTATGCTGCCCATAGTTAAAATCGTTTTTGGAAATTGTGATTTGATAGGGTGCAGCTAATAATTCAGCATGGAATTCTCCATCAATGAAAACCACCAACGAATCAATCGTATTATTGTCATCAATTTCCAGACTAACGTTGATATGATCCTCGTAAATAGTCGACCAATTTCCCGGATAAGTGACAATAACTATAGGTGCAGTGGTGTCGGGAGCTGTTTTGTTGTCCACATCGCAACCCTGCATAAATAAACCTGATACTATTATTGTTAGTAAGCTCAAGCTGATAAGTATTTTTTCCAAAGTTACTCCTAATTTCTTAATTTTCTTCATCATTTTGGAAGCCTTTTCTACTGAATTTATACCATTCATTTTTTTTTAGTAAAAAATCTTTCAAACCGCTCATCTGAGCAAAAATGCGGAAAGGTGCATAGATCACATCTCCCAGGATGCTCATCATGATCAGCCGCATCCAATCCCAACCGGTTTTATAACGCAACGCTTCCAAAGAAGCTAGCTGTTGCTTCCGCGTCCATTGCTCCACATAGATCGTGGCTAGACAGGTAATTATTGCCGAAGCTATACTGGCAAATAACAGCGTCAGCAAAATCCAGGATTGATTAAAATATCCCAGGAATCCAGCAACAACCAAGAATAATATAGTAACTATTTTTATGATCGGTGCCAACAATTCAAAAAAAAGATAATAGGGAAAAGCAAAAAGGCTGATCATCTTGTATTTGGGATCGAACAGCATGGAGGAATGAATCTTGAGGGTTTCTGCTAAGCCTCGGTGCCAGCGGTTGCGCTGTCTTAGCAGAAATCCGGGATTATCCGGAACTTCCGTCCAGCAAACAGGATGAGGCAAAAAAACAGCTTTTGCCTTTTTACCGGCATCATAAAAATGTCGCCATAAACGAACCACGATTTCCATATCTTCACAAACAGTCTGCTTCCCATCAGCACCAATTTCACACTGTCAACTAATGTAACTTCTTCATTGTAAGCAGGTACCAGGACAGAGACGGGATATTTTGCAAAATGAGCATTGGAAGCAATTTTGCTATTTTCTCTTTTTATTTTAAATAGGAAAATGATGAAGAAAATCCAATCAATAAGGAAATAGAATAGATAATAAATGATCAACAAATTCTCGATGATTCTAATTCCCATGATTTCTCCAGTTTTTAGAGTATAAATATGCAATTTCTATACCAGATATAATATTAATATAATAAAATTAAAGGGTAGGAATACTTTTATAAAAGAACTTAATAATAAATCGTTTCATAGTCTTTTGACTAAATGACATGTAACCAAAATTTCATCAGTAGAATTTATAAAAAAAAGTTCTGATAGTATTCACTTGGCTCCACCACTATAACAACAAAGCCGCTCATCGAGCGGCTTTTATTATTTAATATCATTATAAAACGAAAAAGGAAGGTCGAGCTACAACTTTGAATGTGACAACAAAACTTACGTCTTACGATCAACTTACAACTATACTACTTGTAATGCGACAACAAAACTTACGTCTTACGATCTACTTACAACTTAATACAACTTGCGTGTGACAACAAAACTACGTCTTACGATCAACTTACTTCTTACTACAACTCAACCTTCCATTAAGAGAAGATACACGTATTTATGTAAATGTCAAAATATTAAATAAGTTTATTTATTTTAGCTCTATATTCTCATTATTCTCAGCCGCTAATTCGCTGGAAATTTCATCATTATTCACAATATTAAGAATCGTAGTTGAATAAGTTTTAACCTTTAACTGAAATACGTCATGTCTTGCATAGTGTTCTGCTACATCAAAATTACATTAGGTACCCATCAGCATTTTCAATCAACACCAGCGTATAAAATTGCTTGTTAACAATTACTCAGCATAACTAACTTTTCAATGAAATAGTTTGACACATCCATTATAGATAAATCTTATAGCATTGAAAATCAAAGAGTTACTTAAAATATATTGCTTTAAAGCACTGAATAATGGTTTGCATAGTTTGTTCCTAGTAATAATTAATTAATTATTTAATACATAGAGTCAAAAATTTATATGATGAATTAATTTTAGGAGGATCTTATGAAAAAATTTATTATTATTTTATTATTTACAGTTTGCATACTTATATCAACAAACATTTTCGCATACCCAGCTTCTTTAAAAGAGTATATTGTGGACTCAGTAGTAACAAAGGATGGTAGGGTGGCTATAGCATTAATAGTACCCGGTAAACCTCCAGAGAATTATAGAGCACCTGTTGCATATCCTACAAGATCTTCTGTAATATTATCCCAAGTACCGGCATTTGATTGGTCTTTTGGTTGTTCTGCTACATCTGCGGCAATGGTTGCAGGGCATTATGACAATATGGGCTACCCTAATATGTATACAGGACCAGCAAATAGCGGAGTTGTACCCATGAACAACAGCGTGTGGGGAAGTGGAGAATGTCCTCTCAGCGCAACTCGTAATGGAGTAGATGGTAGAACCATTAAGGGGCATGTTGATGATTATTGGATTTCTTATGGAGCACAAGGTCCAGATCCCTGGGATGGTCATTGGACAGAACATACTTATGGTGAGTGTACTGCTGATTATATGAAAACAAACCAGTGGATTATCCCTGCCGATACAATTAATATTGATGGGGGTACAGTATTTTTGTTTTGGAATGACGGATCTCCAATGACGGATGCTAATATATTAGCACACGGTTGGGATAACACAGATGGAGCTTATGGTTTTAAGCTATTTTGTGAATCCAGAGGATATACTGTAAATGATCTGTATTCTCAAGCGACTGTAGAACAAGGACTTACTTATGGTTTTAGCTATAATGATTTTAAAGATGAAATAGATGCAGGACACCCTGTTTTAATACAGGTTACTGGTCATACAATGGTTGGTTATGGTTATGACGACGGCGGTGGAACGAATACGATTTATATTCATGACACATGGGACTACAGTGATCATACTATGACATGGGCAGGCTGGTATTCTGGAGGATACCACCACTATGCTGTTACGGTATTAGAGTTGGCACTTTCTACTATCAATGTCTGGACAGGTAATCTTAATAATTATTGGGGTAACGGATCAAACTGGTCTTTAGGACACATTCCAACAGCAGCAGAAGATGTAGAAATTCCTAATATTAATATGCCGTGTATTGTGGATTATTCGGATACGGTATGTAGAGACCTATTAATCTATCCCGATGCAACAGTAAATATTTACGACCAGACGCTTACTGTTAATAACGATTTAACAGTTCATGGCACCATTGAAATGACTCAAGCAGATGCTTACCTGAATGTTATGCATGACATCGTATGGGAGTCAGGATCATCCCTGGATGTACTTAATAACAGTACTTTTATTCAAGTATGGGGTGACTGGAACTTTGAGTCAGGTGCCAATGTCAATCCAACACAAGGATTTGTTGATTTTGAAGGAACTGCATCCACTTATATCAGATGTTACGATGCCGATTGTAGTTTTTACAACCTACGATTTTATAGGACTGTCGGACTTAGCGGACTTAGCACTGAGGACCTGGAAATAAATGGGCTAACCTATATAAATTCTGCCGGAGCATTTAATAATCATTCAGATGAGAATGTTTGGCTAAGGGGTTCTTTAAACTATTATGGCACCTTTGATCTTACCGGAAGTGGAAGCAGTACAGTATATTTTGATGGTGTAAGTCAGGGAATTCATAAATACAGTACCAATGATGGTGTTTTTAATAATGTTACATTTAGTTCATCTACAGGAACAACCATAACAGGTGGAGGACTTACTGCCGAGGGCAACATTGTGATAAACCAGGGATTTTTTAATCCTGGTACTGATCCGGTTAGCGTTGGAGGAAACTGGACAAATTATATGGGAGCTTCGGGATTTGTAGAGGGAACAGGAAGTGTTGTATTTAATGGGTCAAACTCTGCAGCAATAATAACTCCTGAAACATTCTATGATCTTCACGTAGATAAAACCTATGTCGGTTTTGCAGGTCTTCAAACTGGTTTTGGTAATGATAATGGTGTAGATGTCATCGTTACAAATAATTTAGTTATTTATGATGGTACAATGGAGCTTAATAACCCAACTAATTTAGTAATCGGAAACCAAGTTTCTATTTATTCAGGAGCTTCCATAAATGCCAACGACTCAGGGACAATTAATATATCTCTTGTTGGAGACTGGTTCGATTATAATTCCAGTGGTGGTTTTGATGCAGGTTCTGCTTCTATAGTTACCTTCTATGGTGCATCACCTGGAGATATTCATGAAGTTGGAGAAAACAGCTATTTCAATGATATTGTGATAAATTCCAACGCTTCATATGTTCGTCCGTCCAGTATCGGAGCAGTGATATATTGTAAGAATATGGATATTGTTCAAGGTAAATTGAAGATCGCTACATATAGGATTGTTGTTGATGAAGCAATGACAATAGCCGGCACATTGGAAATGTCCTCTGCTTATGATAGCTTGTTTGTAGGTGATATTACATGGGAAGCTGGTTCATCTGAACTTGTAGCTGATGGATTGATAAATGTAACCGGTAACTGGACAAATTTAAGTGGATTACTTACTCTTGGCACAAGTATGGTAATTTTCGACAGTAATGGTGATCATCAGACTGTAAATGGAAATAATACATTCTATAATGTTCAGCAAGTAAATACAGGGTATTATTTGCGCTTTTACGGCAATACAACTATTCATGATCTGGAACTTAACTATTTTAGTTGGGCATATGGTAACATAAATGTAAACGGAACTTTAAATATTGATAATCCAAGTTCAAAATTTACAGCTAATGCTGCTTCTGCAATTGCTACTATTGCAACTCTTGACCAGGGTGGAACATTGTATTGTAATGGTGGTACAATTACTGTGAATGACCTTTTAGAATCTGGAATTTATGGGACACATCGTGTTAATGGCGGAACTGTGGACATCTACCAGGATGGTAGTTCATACGTTGATTTAAATGGTGATATGATAATTGAGGATGGGGAAATGAATATTCATGGAGGTAACGGTGCTAGCTGGTGGCCTTTTGCCGCAGATGCAACGATCACGATGTATAATGGAGTTCTGGATTTTAAAGATGTAGGTATTAATATTTATGATAACGGGACTTACTCACTGACTAAAAATATTACAGGTGGTACGATAAGAACAACCGGGTATTTCACAGGAAACCGAACTGATTTCAATCCTGCAGCTGGAACAGTAGAATTGTATGGAACAGCATTTGATGCTAACCTGAGTATGGGAGTTGGTAGTAACTTCTATAACGTTTTGATAAATAAATCAGTAACCGATAATGTAATTACAAAAAATATGAAGTCATCAAAACGTGAAAAGGTAAGTGTTGATAGAGATGGAACTCCGATTGAACTTACTCGCTCTAATACAGCATTTGCTTCAAGTAATCTTGATATTAATGGTAATCTGCAAATTGATAGCGGAACATTTGACCTTAATGGAAATACAGTTGATGCTAATAATGTAAATGTTAATAATGGAGGAACACTTATCGTTGATGAAGGTGCCATCTTGCAACTTAATGATGCTGATGAACTGGCTGTAAATAATGGTGGCACACTTGAAGTACTGGGAACATCCGGTAACTTAGCAACTGTTACTCATCATACTTCAGGAAATTACGCCTTTAATGTTTACTCTGGTGGAACTATCAGTGCTGAATATGGTATGTTTGAACATATGACTGAAAATGGTGTGTATGTTTGGGAAGGTGGTATAGTTGATCCCACACACTCTTTCGATTATTGTACATTCCGAAATGGTTATGTAGGACCCGGTACACTATTATATATCAATAATTATGATAATATAACAATTACCGGTGGGAACTTCCCCGATGCATCTTCTACTCAGTACAATGTAGCTAAAGTTATTGAACCACCTGCTGGACAAGGTTATATTACAATGGTAGGTTTTACTGGTATCTTTGCTGGAGAAGACGACGATTATGATCCTTTCAATAGAATAAATTGGGGGGGGCTACCTGCAATTGATGATCTTACAATTCAGTATAATGCAGGAAATATAGAACTCATTTGGACTTATCCGGTTCCAGTCGATCAATTTAAGGTATATCGTTCTACAGATCCGTATGATTTCTCTGGAGCAGATGTATTCACAACTTATATAGTAGGTTATTCTGAACCAGCAACAGGTACAAAATATTTCTATCGTGTAACGGCTGAGGATATTACTGATAATGTTGGTTCAGGAGGGAAAACCACAAGTTCTGGATCAGCTCCTTAAAGTTAGTAAATAAGTGTTTTTAAAAATCTAAAATTTAAGATAAAGAATATAATTTGGAAATAAATGTTTAAAGGAGAGTCTAATGAAACAAATTTTTTGTTTGTTAATTTTAATCCTAAGTGTGAATTTGATTGTAGCTGATATTGTAGAAAATAATTTGTTTAATGAAACTACTACATCAGTTCAAAATGTGAAGACTAAATTAAATGAAGAAGCTTTAGCTGGAAAAGACATGATAGCACTAAAAGGTGAAAAATCCAAAACTTCTATTCCTCAAATTATTAAAGACGATCCTGATTCCAGAGCTTACTGTTCATCAATCTATACAAATCAAACCGATGACTGGATTTCAAATGTTTCATTACATGAACTCAATAATACTTCAGGTCAGGAAGGTTCGGATTCTTATGGGGATTATACATCTATGTCAGCTACCCTGCGCCAAAATTCTTCGTACTGGCTGTATGTTACATTCGTTTCAAACGGATACACACAACATGTCTGGGCGTGGATCGACTGGAACCAGGATGAAGTTTTCGATAACTCAGAATTCTCCAATGAAAAATATAATCTGGGTGAAGGGATCGATACAACACTTATGATATCTATAGAAATTCCTGAAGTTGCACCTGCGGGAAATACCCGGTTAAGAGTCATTGAACAATATAATACAGATCCGAGTCCTTGTGATCCACACGAAACTAATTTTGGAGAGACAGAAGATTATACTGTTAATGGATCATCCTGATGGAAAGATTATTTGTAATAATAATGTTCTTTGGTATAACGGTTCCAGTGCCAATATTCTAGCAAATGCAATTATCGAAGTTCATGGATCCTGGGCATTCCAAGCTGGTGCTAATGTAAGCATGAATAATGGTAGTGTGAATATGACAGGAGCTGGCAATAATTATATTGATAGCGATGAAGATAATTGCTATTTTTATAACCTGATTATTGATAAAGATATTGGTGCATCAGTTTCTTTCCATGATATTTCAACAGAAGGCCTTCATATACATGGTGATCTACTTAATGCGGGAGAAAGTACATTTGACTTTGCTTCTAGTGAATCAATATACTTAGAGGGAAACTTATGGAATCTTGGTACTATTGCAGGAAATGCTGATGGAACATTTGTCTTCAATGGAACTGATCAATTACTCTACACTGATCTAAATACTGCTGATACACAAATTGGAAATTTAATCATAGATTCATCTATTGGAACAACCCTCCTGGGAAATGGGATTTCTATGTTAGGTAATTTGGAAATCAATAATGGAACATTAAATAGCAATGGTTGCAATATCCAAATTGCTGGTGACTGGACAAATAATGTCGGAGATGCAGGATTTACAGAAGGAACAGGTCGGGTTGTTTTCAATAGTGATGATCACCAATACTGTTATGGAGAAACCTTTAATATTCTTGAATTGAACAGACCAATGATGGATTTCATCATTCCAAATAGCACTACAACAACCTGTCAGCAATTGGATTGGACAGATTACAATGGTGAATTGGAAGTAGATGGAGGAACTTTTATTGCGTATGATCTCGAAGAAAGTGGTATATTTGGTAACTATTACGTAACCAGCAATGGAGGTTTGTTAGAATTACATCAAGATAGTGGTCAATTTGTAGACTTAAACGGGCAGATAGTATTGTCAGGTGGTACGATGAATGTTTATGGAGGTAGCGGTACCAGCTGGTGGCCTTATTCGGCGAATGCAACGATCACGATGTATAATGGAGTTCTTGATTTTAAAGATGTTGGTATTTTTCTATCTGCATCAAACACGCTTACAGAAACAATTACCGGTGGAACAATAAGAACAGCAGGAAGTTTCACAGGATTTCGAACAGATTATAATCCTACAGGTGGTACAATTGAATTATATGGAACAACTGATGCAAGTTTGAGTATGGGAACAGGTAGTAACTTGTACAATGTTCTTATAAATAAAGCTGCTACTGATAACGCAGTTGCCAAAATGTTAAAACCATCAAAAAATGAAAGAACAACAATAGTAGATAGAGATGGAACTTTAGTTGAACTCACTCGTTCTAATACAGTATTTGCTGAAGGTGACCTTGATATTAACGGTAATTTCATAATAGATAGCGGAACATTTGACCTTAATGGTAATACAGTTGCTGCCAATGATGTAAGTGTTAACAATGGTGGATCGCTAATCGTCGATGAAGGAGCCATATTGCAACTTTATGATTCTGCTGAGCTGGCTGTAAATAGTGGAGGAATACTTGAAGTAGTAGGAACATCCGGTAATCTTGCAACTGTTACTCATCGTAATTCAGATTATTATTACTTCAATGTATATTCGGGTGGAACGATTAGCGCTCAATACGGATTGTTTGAGTACATGACCACTAATGGAGTTTTTGTTAGAACAGGTGGTATAGTTGATCCTGCAAACTCGTTTGATTATTGTACATTCCAAAATGGAGCAGCTGGAGTTGCTGTTTTACTGCTTATTGATAATTACGATGATATTACGATAACTGGTGCAAATTTTCCAGATAACGCATCCTGTTATTATAATGTAGGTAAAACCGTGAATCCTCCATCTACACCAGGTACAATTACAATGGAAGGTTATACCGGTATCTTCTCTGGGGAAGTCTATGATTTTGATTATTACAATAGAATAGATTGGGCTTTGCCTGAAATCAATAATCTCACTATTCAGTATAATTCAGTATCAGATGAAATTGAACTCACCTGGACATATCCAATACCTGTAGATCATTTTAAGGTCTATCGTTCTACAGATCCGAATGATTTCTCAGGAGCAACGATATTTACAACACCTACAGTTGGTTACTCAGAACCTGCAACAGGCACAAAGTATTTCTATCAAGTTACTGCTGATTATATTACTGAGAGAATTTCAGGGAAACCTTAGGTTCCCGCTTTTACCATTTACCTAAGATCTTAGCTGAATTTAGTAAATTAATCTCCTCTTGTTTTCTCATTAGTTGATAGTTATTTTGAATTTGGGCTAGCTGTGTATTTTGAAAATCTATTTTAGAACGATCAAG
>CAZSOM010000008.1:0-16995 GCA_964608295.1 uncultured Candidatus Cloacimonadota bacterium | reverse complement strand
TATAACGAAATCCTGAATGTTGATAGAAATGACGTCGGAAAGCGAATCTAGCATGTTTAGTAGCTTCATTACCAGTAGAGATCCAACTTCCACCCTTTATAAGATTGTGTCGATTATCAAAAGTAGGAGTGGAAAAATCATCATAAAAAGAATGCACTCTAAAACCTGGAAAGCTGGAGAGCGGCATATCTGTCCACTGCCAGACATTTCCAATAACATCATAGAATTCACCGGTTTTAAACTTATCAACAGGGCAGGAAGACGCTTTGTATTCGAGATTTATATTACCTGGAGCCTTTTCCCAATCTGGTTGGTCTGGTAAATTGTTAATTTCATATAAACGATACCATTCTGCTTCTGTTGGCATACGAATTGGTCGACCTGTTTTAAAACTTAACCAATTACAAAACGCTTTTGCCTCTAAATAATTTACTTCTACTGGCCAATTCCAGGGCATATTTATTATACTAAGCATAGTACGAAGTTTCCATTTTTGTTCATCTTCAATCCAAAATCGAGGACAATTTGCTCTCTGAAATTCTTTCCATTTCCATCCTTCTTCAGTCCATAATTCCTTTTTTCCATAACCGTCTTCTTCCATAAACTTTAAAAATTCCTGATTCGAAACTAGAAATCTTGATGCCTTAAAATCTTTTATATTTTCTTCTAATAAACCATATTCACAATCCCAACCATAGAGAGGATGATCTTCTGATTTACCCATAGATATTTTCCCGCCAGGAACAGAAATTAATTTATTTTTTGGAGCAACTCCCCACTCTCGATTGATCTCCCAAAAATCAGTTTGCCTAACTTCTTCAATTGGAAGCTGTCGAATTAAAACTGAAGAGGTTTCCAGATGAATTCTGTTGTGTTCTATAGCCATAATGATGATCCAAAAGTGATTTGACTTACCGACAGGTAAGGATAAGGGAAGCTCTTCTATGAGATGATCTACAACTTTTCTAACTTGATTTCTGTAAGATTTTACTTCTTCAACTGCTGGCCAGTCGAAATGAGCGTCATTTAAATCATCCCAACTCATTTCATCCACTCCAACTGCGAAAATAGATTCCAGTTTTGGATCAATTCTTTGGTTCAAAATCTTTGCCAAAATGAATTTATTTATATAAAATGCTACTGTGTGTCCAAAGTAAAATATCAGAGGATGACGAAGTGGATCCGGGCGTAAAAAATACGTTTCATTTCGTTTTAAAGTTTCAAGAAGTTTTTCTTCAATATCGAATGTATCATGAAAATATTTTAAGATTTCAGAACGTTTATTTTCAGGATCACCTTCTCTTAAATTTATTGTTTTTGTAATTCGCTGAACCAAATTTTCCTCCAACTATTTTGTTAATTTTAAAATTCTTTTTACTTTTATGTTATTAATAATTTTCAGTTTCAAACTAGTTTTTGTTTACCATCATTTTTTAAATTTTCGACTATTTTCTTAACATCTTCACTTCTATCCATTTTTGAAATGAGAATTGCATCATCACTTTCAACTATAACCAAATCATCAATTCCTATAAGTGAAACGAATTTTTTGGAGTTTATATAATTATTTGTGCTATCAATTAATTCATTATCACAGTTCATTACGTTATTATTATTATCTTTCTCGGAGATGTCATAAAGTGCTTTCCAACTACCAACATCGTTCCAACCGTAATCTACAGGGATTACCACTCTTTTATCAGCTTGTTCCATTATACCAATATCTACTGGCATTTTAGGCATTAAGAAGTATTCTGAAGAGATGTCAGCTTTTAGACCATTTTTATCCCAACTGATATCAATATCAGCCAAAACTCGTGAAATCATAGGAAGATATTTCTCATACGATTGCAAAATAGTTTCGATCTTCCACATGAACATACCGCTATTCCAGAAGTAATTTCCCGAGTTAAGAAATGTCTTAGCTGTCTCCAGGTCTGGTTTTTCTTTAAATCGCTCAACTTCAAAGGTTCCTTTTTCTATCTCTGCACCAGCTTCAATGTAGCCATAACCGGTTGCTGGATAATTCGGCTGTATCCCAAATGTAACAAGATTATCTTTGTTAGCAGAATTTGCACCGATTTCAAGTGAAGCCAGAAAACCGCTTGTGTGTGCGATCAAATGATCAGACGGCAGTACAAGCATAATTTCATTTTTATTGTGCTTACGTTTGAGATATTGAGCACTGAGAGCTATGCAGGGTGCTGTGTTCATGCCAAAAGGCTCAATAATAATATTCTCTTCAGGTAAATCAGGTAAATGTATTTTTGTTAATTCAGATTGGGAACCTGCCGTAACTATGTAGATATCCTCAATCTTAATTTTGGTAAGAAGTCTTTTTACAGTCATCTGGATCATTGATTCTTCTGAAATAATATTTAAAAATTGTTTTGGTCTATTTTTTCTGCTTAATGGCCAGAAACGGGTTCCCGTACCACCTGCCATAATTAAAGCAATCATGAACTCCTCCAAATATTGATTTAATATTTATCTTAATTAAAAGTATTTTTATTTACTTCGTGTATCAATAACGCTTGTGTTTTCAGGGAAGTTCAGTTCGAAGATATTCTCTGGTAATCCTTTATTAATGAGGATGTCTGAGAATTTATAGATAACAAAGTTCTTATTAATGTCCACAATATTAAACTCCACAACCATATTATTTGATATAGTTATTAATATCGTTTCAGATTCAGGTGTTAGCAATTGGATTTTTATTGTATCTTCATATTCTTCAATCAGTTCCTTTTCAGATACGTCCCAATAATGAGAGATTAATTTGTCCGGTCTCAACTCAATATCCACTTTATCAGAAATAAATGCTTGTTCTGTAATTGGATCGTACATTGTAATAGAATTTTCCTTTATTTGAAGCTTCTGTCCATCTGGTTGAGTATATTCCATTAGAAGGTTTTCCTTATTGTAATACAATTTTCCTTCTGAGATTTTATTCACATCAATTTCATTCCAATAGTTTTCCTGCACAAATTCAGTTTCATAAGTATCTATAGTAGAATATTTTATAAGAATTTGTTCATAAATAGATTCTAAAGTTACTTCATTTGCAAACAACAAAGTAGGTAACAGTAATATAAGTAGTACCCTATTAAGATAAGTAACCATAAATCTTCATATCCTCCTCAGATGCTAAAACTTCTCTCGATTTACTTCCCACATGCGGACCAACGATTCCAGCTTGTTCCATCATATCAATCAATCTACCTGCACGTGCATAACCAATTTTGAAATGTCTCTGCAGCATTGAAACAGAAGCAGAACCGGCAGACACTATTGCTACTGCTGCTTCAGGGAAGAGCTCATCATCATAAGCAAAACTTCCCTGGAATATTTCTTCATCGGCAATTATCTTAATCTGTAGTTCGGGTTTAGGCTGCGTAAGAAGATATTTTGTAATATCGATAATTTCTGAAGGTTCAATATAAGCTCCATGTATTCTTTGAATACCACCAATACTAGTCGAACTGAACAAACTATCACCATTTCCTAAAAGTTTATCAGCACCATTAGCATCAATAATCACTCTGGAATCAATTTTAGTAGGAACTTTAAAAGCAATTCGAGAAGGAATGTTAGCCTTTATTATTCCCGTAATAACCTGAGTTGAGGGACGTTGAGTAGCTAGGATTAGATGAATTCCAATTGCTCTTGCCATTTGAGCGAGTCTCGTGATCAGCCTTTCCACATCCTTTCCTACTGTCATAATTAGGTCTGCGAGTTCATCAACAATAATGACAATATACGGTAAAAGTTTGTCTTCCATTTCAAATTCTTCAGCTTTTTTGTTCTTTTTTATTAATTCTTTAATATGTTTGTTATATGCTACAATATTCTTTACTTTATATTTCTGAAGAAGTATATAACGATTTTCCATTTCGGAAATTCCCCATTGTAAAGCCTTTAAGGCATCTTCATTATCGGTAACTACATCCTGGATCAGGTGGGGAATATCTTTATAGATCGAAAGCTCGATTCTCTTTGGATCAATCAGGATAAACCGGATTTCATCAGGTGTCATCCTGAAAAGAATACTATTGATGATGGTATTTATACACACACTTTTACCTGTTCCAGTTGCGCCTGCAATAAGCAAATGCGGCATTCCTGCCAAATCTGCTATAATTGGATGACCTGCAATATCCTTTCCAAGACCAATTGCAATATTCCCTTTAAAGGATTTCATTTCATCAGATTCAAGTATGTCTTTTAGGTAAATTGTATCTCTTTTAATATTGGGAATTTCTATCCCAACCAAGCCTCGACCTGGAATTGGAGCTTGAATTCTAATACTTTTTGCTTTTATAGCCAAAGCAAGATCATTCTCAAGTGCATGAAATTTATTAACCTTAACACCCGGGGCAGGTTCAACTTCATACTGAGTAATTATGGGTCCAATATTTACATTTTTTACTTCCGCATTGACTCCAAATTCTGCAAGTTTATCTATGAGAATCTCACTAACAGAATTAATATTCCTTTGGATTTCTTCTCTATCTTCTTTTGAAGATTGTACTCCTGAAAGAAAGCGTACTACTTCTGGAATTGCGTATTGTTTAGGGTTATCACTAACTTCATCTTTATTCTGAGTTAATTTTTGTGGTGGGATTACAGGCTTTTTAAACTCTTCTTGATTTTTTCCTTTTAAAGCATGATCTGTGATCTTCGGTATTTTCTTCTTCTTAGGCTTTTTAGTTTTATTAACTTTTTCTTTCTTAGGTTTCTCAGAAAAAATAAGAGAATATAAAGCCTTGAATGTTTTACCAATTTTTACAAAAATAAATAAAAAGAACTTCTTTATATTTTCCAGATCAAAGATGAAGATCAATGAGATCAATACAAGCGCTAAAGCAATAATTCCAGTACCCGTAAAATCAAAAATATTTACAAAAAAACTGTAGCATTTCCAGGGAATTATACCAGCAGTATCAAGATTTTCAGGAATTAAAACAAACGAACCAATATTGGCAAAGAATGTGAATATCACAAAACTAATAATCCTTGTATAGGTATGCTTTTCCTTTTTTAGAAAGATCATAAAAAAACCGAGAAACATGCTGCCTATGAGCAATGAGATACTAAAAAACTTGCCGAAAATGGTTATGAACCAAAAACTAAAAAATGCTCCAAAAGGTCCAATTGGATTTGATACGGCAGGAAAATCCAATTTAATAAATTTGAAAATATTCAGATTAGCCCTTTGTAATATTTGATAGTCCAACACTATTTCGAAAATAGGAACTAAAACAGCGACCAGAAATAATATTGAAAATAGTAATATAGTTATTCCTAAAAATATTTGTAGAAATTTCTTCTTTCTTTCTTTATCCATCTTAACCTCGTAAAAATCTATCTAAGCAAAACTTAATCATTTGAGTTAATACCAAATATAGTGCCTAAATTATTAGCTTTATACACTAAATCTTATATTTAGAATATCTCCATCTTGAACTATATATTTTTTTCCTTCAAGTCTGAATAAACCTTTTTCTCTCACATTTTTTTCACTACCAGTTTGAATAAGATCATCATAAGAAAAGCATTCAGCGCGAATAAATCCTCTGGCTAGATCTGAATGGATTTTTCCTGCAGCTTCTACTGCGTCATCACCTTTCGTAATTGTCCAAGCTCTAACTTCATCTTCTCCAACTGTAAAGAAACTGTAATAGCCAAGAAGTTCGTAAGAGAATTTAGTTAACCTATCTCTAGCAGATTCTTTAATATCCATATCCTGCATAAATTCTGCAGCTTCTTCCTTGTCTAATTTATTCAATTCCATTTCAAATGTTCCGGCAAATTCTATAGCTTTATATTTCTTCTGCAATTCTTCAAGAATGACATCACTTTTTCCGAAATTATCTTCATCTGAATTGAGTATAACCAATAATGGTTTTTGGGAAATGAACTGAAATCCACGTATAGATTTTTCCTCTTCAGCAGGCAAATCAAGTGTTCGGATAGGATCTGAATTTTCAAGGTGCTCAATGATCTTCAACAATGCTTTTTCTTCAATTTGCAGTGCTGCATCTTTTATGCCTCTTTTTTTACTCAATTCTACTTTTTCTATTCTTTTTTCTGCAATGATCAGATCCGATATCAGCATATCAGATTCAATTGCATCAACATCAGAGATTGCATTTTGAGAATCTCCTGATGTAGGATCATCGAAATTGCGAACAACCAAGGCAAGTGCATCTGCAGTTTTCGCTAAACCCATAGCTGAACCACTAAAGACATCTTTATTAACTGAGTTTCCTGTTAGTCCAACAAAATCAATGTATTCAATTGTAGCATAAATCGTTTTTTTAGGGATGTACAACTCTGAAAGTCTATTAACTCTTTCATCTTCAACCTGTACAATTCCTTGATTTGGTTCTAACTTCTGTGATGAATATGATGTGACTTCAGCTTCCAAGCCTGTTAGTGCATTAAATATAGTTGTTTTTCCTGAATTCTGTAATCCAATTAATCCGATCTTCATTCTATTTCCTTATGCTATTAGTTTTGCTGGAAGTCTTTAAAGATGAAATTTCCGAAGGTTTTAGCATTCTCCACATACCAATCGGAAGTTTGTTCAATTTCACATTACCTATTTGTAATCTTTTAAGCTCTAATACTTCTGATCCGACACTTTTCAGCATATAACGAATTTGTCTTTTCCTTCCTTCGAAGATAGTTATTTTAAGGGTAGTTGTATTGTCCTTAACTTTATTCACGAACACTAGTGCAGGTTTTGTTTTTTTGCCATTTAGGATAATCCCATTTCTTAATTTATCAATATTTTCACTAGAAATCTTTCCTTTAATTTTAACTTTATATACCTTTTCTAGTTTGTATTTAGGATGAATTATCCTTTCTGCAAAATCTCCATCATTTGTCAGAAGTAGCAGCCCTTCAGACATATAATCTAATCTACCGATATAGAATAAATTTGTATTAAAGTCAGGGAGAATATCATAAACAAGCTTTCTACCAAAATCATCTTTAGTAGATACTAAATATTTTTTAGGCTTATTAAGCATCAAATAGATGTTTTCTGATTTGGGTACAATTTGCTTTCCTTCAAATTTAATTATGTCGGATTGTGGATCAACTTGAAACGAGAGATTTTTCTCTACTTTCTCATTAACCATTACCTTGCCTTCTAATATAAGAGTCTCTACTGAACGTCTAGACCCAAGATTACATTGTGCTAAATATTTATTAATTCTTACCATTCTTCTAATGTATTCTTCATCAAAGTATCAAATAGTTTAACTATTATCTCTTCCTGAGCCTCAATTTCACTTGTAAATTTGTTGTTTTCTAATGATTGTGAATAATTTTCTGATAATAACAATTGGCTATTTGACCATATAACTTGATTTTTTACCAGATCTGTTAGTACAACTGAGAATAATACTCTAACTTCATACTCATCAATCGTAGAACCTGAATAAGTTAATATTTTATTTGAATAATCTAAAATGCTGCATTCCAATTGACAATCTGGAGATAAGTTCACAAGTTTAAGTCGTCCATCTGATTCATAGCTATCTGTAAGCATATTGAAAATCAAATCTCTGAGTTCATAGTTATTAGTTAAATTCTCAAGCGGAAGAACCTGGATAGTTTTTAAGTGAGGATAACCAGTTGTATAGACTGAATAGCTACAACTTGTGAAAAGCAAAATTAGTAATACCTTTAATATAAATTTCATGAATTTAGCAATCTTTCTTGAGATTATCTGTCAAGAAAATATTCTCTTCTACTTGACAGATAATTTTATCCAATAGATATGAGTCTCAAAATAAAATTATAATAAGGAATTATTTATGAGTAAAGAGTATTTAACCTTACGCCAAGCAGCATCTTATTTAAAAGTTACTGATTCCGTAATTAGAGAAATGACAAAAAGCAAGGTATTTGTTGCGAAAAAGATTGGGAATACGTATAAAATAGATAAGGCAGAAGTTGATGAATGGCTAGCTAAACTAAACGAGAGAGAAGTAGAACATCTAGCATTGAGAAGATCTGTCTGCAAATTTTCTGATTATTTCAAACTAAAGTTCATTCATTTAGATTTTGTTGCTGACAATAAATATGAAGCTATCGGCGAGATGTCAAAAATAGCTAAAGATCTTAAAATTGTTCGTGACCATAGATGGTTGTATCAAGTGGTTGTTGCCAGAGAAGAATTAGTGTCTACAGCTATTGGAAAGGGAGTTGCTTTACTACATCCACGACATTTTCATCCCTCCAAGGTTAAAAAACCTAGCATTCTTTTTGGTAGATCAGCAACAGGCATTGAGTTTGATGCAATTGACAACAAACCTGTAAATTTATTTTTTATGCTCTTATTGCAAGATGACATACAGCATCTTTTTTCAATATCATATATTTCAAAATTATTGATGAGTGAAGCTTTCTTAAAGACATTAAGTAAAGCAAAATCAAGCGAAGAAATCTATGATGTTATTACGAAAAATGTATTGAAATAGATTGATGTTTCACGTGAAACATCAATCTATTTCATCAAATTTTCTAATCCATCTAAGGGTTTTATAATATTTATTTGAAGCATTCCATAGAATGTAACCATCAGATCCTGAATCCATAACTGCTTGAATTTGCCCTACCATATAATCATATTCATAATTAACCTTCCATGAATTAGACTGAATATAAGGGATTACCCGACATTTATCGCTTGCATATTTCTTTGTTAGCGAACTTCCTTTATATACAATGTGATATGGTTCATCTGGTAAATTTTCACGGAGTCCAAAATCCTTCGAGAAATGTGAAGAATATATCATTGGATGAATTGCATCAAGATGTTTTGTCATTTTCTTGATATCCTGTCCAGTTGCATTTATATCAGCATTTCTTTGCCAGGATACAATGGCAAAAACATCAGCACTTAATGTGACATGATATTTATCGCAAATCTTCTTTGCTCTGGCAACAAAACTTTCAATTATATCAGATTTTTTTCTGTTAGTATATGTCGAATCAATTTTAACTTTTAAGGTATCTTCTTCTTGAAAGGAAAAAATAGCTTCTGAAATTTTTCCTTGAGTTGGGAACCTAACGTAATCCATTTGAATTTCATCAACTCCCCTTTTTGCAACTTCCTCAATAATTTCCAATAAAGTATTTTGAACTTGAGAATTTGATGAATCTAACCATGATGCTTTTTTTCTTTTGCTTTCAAGCCAAGTATTTCCCTTGATACTTTTAGGTCGGAAAGTAGAATCACGTTGTGCAGTTATCTGATCATGAAACATTACCAGCCTAGCAACGGCTCTCATATTCCTTGCGTGAGCAACTTTAACGACCTTACTAATGTTAACAGTCGGTTTTAAATTTTCTCCCTCTAAAAAGCCTTTTTGGGGCATTTCAAAGAAAACATGTCCATTCATGTTCCTAAGATCAAAGATCAAAGTATTCATTCCTGCGGCTTCTGCACTATCCAATAATGTAATAAATTTTTTCGTATTTATAGTATATGCCGTTAAATATATACCTTTTGTAAATTTATTATAATCTAATTTTTTTGATGTATTGTATTTAACTTGATCCTTTTTAATAACTTTTTTTTCTGTTTTCAAAACTTTTTTTAAAGAGTCATTTTGAATTCTTTCTGAAGGATTGTCGTCTGAAATCTTTATTTCATTTCTTCCTGTGCAGGCAATAATAAATAAAAATAATGCTAATAGGAAATATTTAATTTTCATTGATTTTCCAATTAAATAAATTAGGGTGATCCAAGATCACCCTAATTTTATCTATCCTGAATTTAATTCCAACCGTATCAAAGCTTTTTTTAATGATGCTTCGGCACGTCTAAAATTAATATTTTCTTTACTACTTTTCAACCTTTTTTCAGCTCTTTCTCTTGAAGCTTTTGCTCGTGCAATATCAATTTCATCTTTCTTTTCAATAGTATCGCAGATGATAGTTACAACATTATTTTCCACTGTTACAAAACCATCATGAATTGCATAATCTTCACTCTTATTATTTTGGAATAGCTGTAAAACACCGATTCTGATCTTAGTTATAAACGGAGTATGATCGAATGAGATTCCAAAATCACCGTCTACTCCTGGAACAATAATATGATCATATTCAGCATGAATCCTGATCTGAGTAGGTTGAATAACCTTAATATGAATTTTACTCATGTTCTAAATTATTTCCCTTTCTGCAAATTATGCATTTTTTCTTCTGCAGATTCAATATTACCTACATAGAGAAATGCTTGTTCCGGCCAAGTATCACAATTACCGTCAAGAATAGCTTTAAATCCTGCAATTGTCTCCTTCAATGGTACATAAACTCCAGAAGCATTAATAAATTGCTCAGCTACAAAGAATGGTTGTGAGAAGAATCTCTCTAATTTTCTCGCTCTGTTAACAATAATTTTATCGTCTTCGGAAAGTTCATCCATACCAAGAATTGCGATGATGTCCTGTAGGTCTTTATATTTTTGGATCACTCTCTGAGTTTCACGAGCAATTTTATAATGTTCTTCTCCGATAATCTGCGGATCAAGAATTCTACTCGTTGATTCAAGGGGATCAACTGCAGGATAAATACCAAGTTCTACAATTCTTCTGGAAAGCACAGTTGTGGCATCAAGATGAGAGAATGTTGTAGCCGGAGCCGGATCGGTTAAATCATCTGCAGGGACGTATACAGCTTGTACAGAAGTAATTGAACCATCCTTTGTTGAAGTAATTCTTTCTTGCAGGTTTCCCATTTCAGTTGCTAATGTTGGCTGATAACCAACAGCTGAAGGCATTCTACCCAAAAGAGCAGATACTTCTGAACCTGCTTGTGTAAAACGGAAAATATTATCTATGAAAAGTAATACATCTTTTTTGGCAACATCTCTGAAATATTCCGCAATACTAAGACCAGTAAGTCCAACTCTCTGACGAGCTCCGGGAGGTTCATTCATCTGCCCAAATACTAATGCTGTTTTGTCGATAACTCCTGATTCTTTCATTTCCAGCCAGAGATCATTTCCTTCTCTGGTTCTCTCACCCACACCGGAAAATACAGAGTAACCTCCATGTTCTATTGCGATATTCCTGATAAGTTCTTGAATTAATACAGTTTTTCCAACACCGGCACCACCAAAAAGACCAATTTTTCCACCTTTGGAATACGGTTCGATAAGGTCGATAATCTTAATTCCTGTCTCAAGGATTTCCTGCTCTGTTGATAGATTTTCAAAGAGAGGAGCTTGACGATGTATTGGGTACTTCTCTTTTGATTCAATCGGTCCACCACCATCAATTGGTTCACCAACCACATTGATCATTCTACCTAAGACAGCTTCTCCTACCGGAACCATGATCGGCTTTTGAGTATCAATTACTTTCGTGTTCCTAACTAAACCATCAGTAGAATCCATAGCAACTGTTCTCACCTTATTTTCACCAAGATGCATTTGAACTTCCAGGATCAGATCCTGTCCGGTTTCTTTCTCTATCTTGAGTGCATTATGAATTGCAGGCAGATGACCTTCGGGAAATTCTACATCAACTGTAGGTCCGATAACCTGTATAATTTTTCCTTCTACCATAAAAACCTCTTATCTTTAATAACTTTTTTCTTATTTCTGGATAGCTTCCGCTCCGGAAGATATCTCAATAATTTCTGTTGTGATCGCTGTCTGCCTTGCTCTATTGTAGCGAAGGACAAGTTTTTCTATAAGTTCCGCGGCATTTTCTGTTGCAGAATCCATTGCAGTCATTCTGGCTCCTTGTTCCGAAGCAGATGATTACAACATTATTCTCCAGATATCAACATAAACATATTTTCTTCCAAGTTCATAAATTATTGTATCTTCATCCGGTTCATAAACATAATCTAAATTAGATATTTCATCTGATTCAATGGGTTTGATCGGCAAGAGCTGTTTAACCACTATATCCTGCTGGATAGCAGATTTAAATTCATTGTAAATTACATTGATCTTATCATAATTCTCATTCAGAAATAGATTTAATATTTTTTCTGCTACTTCTGCTGAAATACTGAAATCCATCTCATTAAAAAGATCGACATAATGCTCTGTAACATTCGTAGAATGCTTCTTGAAATAATCATATCCCTTTCTTCCAATACAGATCAGATCAGCATTCGGGTCATTCTTAATACTTGTAATTGCTTCTTTAATAATGTGTGTATTAAAAGAACCACAAAGTCCTCTATCAGATGTTACTACAACATAAGCCGTTTTTCCTTTACCGGTTACTTCAGCCAGTAAGGGATGATTCGAAGAAGTGTTTTTATTCTTTAATGTTTGAAGCATTTGGTTTATGTGGTCTGCATATGGCCTAGCATTAATGATATTGTTTTGAGCTTTTCGTAACTTGGATGCAGCTACCATTTTCATAGCATTTGTGATCTGCTTCGTATTCTTTATGCTTTCGATTCGAGTTTTGATTTCTATTAAGTTAGCCATTTATTTCCTTTTAACTTGAGGAATTTTATAAGTTAATCTTTGTTCTCTCTCATCAGAAGAAGTAACATAATAGAACTTTTTATCATCTCCTTTTGGAAAGGGTGCAGTCCAACTTGTTTCACTATAGGTTCCGGTTAGATCTTCATGATAACCTACAACTGCAATATCACCAATACTAAAATTAGCAGGAATATGATTATTCGGCTCTGACAAATTTTCCCAACCATTTATATGGAAATCTACTACAGTTGTATCAATATCAAATCTATTTGATAAATAATCGTGTAAACTTGGACACCATGTTATGCAACTTTCAGGTGAAACGTTAGCAGGAGGATAAGAAGCAGAAGCAGGAATTATATCATCATAACACCCGGCTATTAAACATTGAGATGCAAAATTACAACAATCATTCCCCGGATAGTATGTATATAATTGGTTCCAATCTGTAATATCAGGACCCCAATACTGTTTACAGTAATCTGCTGAAGTTTGTCCATCCCAATCTAAATCTCTGATATTAAAATTTAATTCATTTATTTTTTTCTCATTGTATCTAGATTGTTTTATACTGTTTCTCTTATCCTCAAATCTATTTTCTAGTATCATCAAACCAGACTTCCCTATATTCATAATTGCTCGAACACAATCATTTTTTCTTTCTTTTTCTGTTTTACCTTCCCAATAGATAGAACTTCTATCTGGATACCCAGTATATTCTATATCCCATTGGTCTGAATTAATTCCATTTGCATAATATTCAAGTTTATCTATAATCAAGTTATCAGAAACCCCTATATTGATAAGTGTTCTTGCAGCAGAAACCTGCAATGCAGGATATTCATCATCAAGAAATACATAAAGTTTTTTAATTATTATGGGTTTATATTTGTTAATATATGAACTATCAGCATCAATTACAACATATTGTTCAGCCATCTTTAGCCATTCTATTGAACGAGGATCTAATCCACCTTCTGGATTGTACCACCACTTAGCAATACCATCTATACCTATTTTTTGAGTAAATTTAACTCCATCAGTCATAAACCTGAAGTAAAATTCAATTTGTCTAACATCACCCCTCATAATGTTATCCTGAGATTCTAATTCCATTTTCTCAAAATCAATGGGAATATTATTTTGGATAAGAGAATCCAAGCTAGTTAGAATACTAATTTTTGCATCTTTCCAGTAAGTTGGTCTTTCTTTAAATTCTGTTTCTTCCTCTTGGCAGTCGATTCCATTTGCAAACAAACTTCCTGCAAACACCATTATCAACAGCCCAACTAACACCATTTGCTTAAACATCGTAGTATCCTCCCTCCTTCATATTTTGTATCGTAACTAAAACTTTGAAATTACTTTCTCGAAGATTTCACGCATTTTTTCTTTGGTTTCATCAGTCAGTTTATCTTTGATCATTTCATCCATGAAATCTCGGTATTCTGAATCTAAAGTTGAATAAAGTTCTTCTTCAACTTTTAGTACATCTTCAACTTCAATTTTATCAAGATAACCTTCGTTAGCCATCAAAATTATGAAAGTCTGTTTTGCTACTGATAGCGGTGAATACTGGGATTGTTTCAGGATCTCGACCAATCGTCTACCTCTTGTAAGTTGAGCTTGAGTTGCTTTATCAAGGTCAGAACCAAATTTCGCAAATGCTTCAAGTTCAGTATATTGAGCTAAAGCAACACGAAGCTGCCCAGTCACACTTTTCATCGCTTTGCGCTGAGCGTTACCGCCCACACGTGATACTGAAAGTCCGGCATTAATGGCAGGACGAATACCCGAATGGAACAGACGGCTGTTTAAAAAGATCTGACCATCCGTGATCGAGATAACATTTGTAGGAATGTAAGCTGTTAGATCGTCAGCCTGTGTTTCGATGATCGGCAGAGCAGTTAGTGAACCTCCTCCCAGTTCGTCATTCAGCTTGGAAGCACGCTCTAATAGGCGTGAGTGTAGATAGAAAACATCTCCTGGATAGGCTTCACGACCTGGAGGTCTTCTCAGGAGTAGAGAAAGCTCTCTATAGGAAACTGCATGTTTGGAAAGGTCATCATAAATGATCAGTGCATGTTTCCCTTTATCGCGGAAATATTCTCC
The DNA here is from genome assembly GCA_964608295.1 of uncultured Candidatus Cloacimonadota bacterium. Classification (GTDB taxonomy): domain Bacteria; phylum Cloacimonadota; class Cloacimonadia; order Cloacimonadales; family TCS61; genus Tenebribacter. The sequence goes on along the minus strand of CAZSOM010000008.1, from coordinate 2,405 downwards.
CATTGTGCAGCCAGAGTAAGGTGATAAGTATTGCAATGAAGCTGATTCTGCAGCAGAGGCAACAACTACGATCGTGTATTTCATTGCCCCTTTTGCTTCTAGTATATTCACGATCTGAGCAACAGATGATTTTTTCTGCCCGATAGCAACATAAATACAAATCACATCGGTATCTTTCTGATTTAATATTGTATCAATTGCGATAGCAGTTTTTCCGGTTTGCCGGTCACCAATGATCAATTCACGTTGTCCTCTTCCTATCGGGATCATGGAGTCAATAGCTTTGAGTCCTGTTTGAAGGGGCTCTTTTACCGGTTGTCTCTGCACAACACCAAGTGCTTTTCTTTCCACGGGATGAAAAGCTTCTGCTTTAATTTCACCTTTTCCATCCAACGGTTTTCCAAGCGCATTTACAACACGACCCAGCATGGCTTCTCCAACCGGAACCTGAAGAATTTTCTTGGTTCTTTTGGCAATATCACCTTCTTTGATCTTCTCCACATTACCAAATATGATACATCCGACATTGTCTTCTTCCAGGTTCAAAGCCATTCCCATTACGTCACCGGGGAACTCTATCATCTCACCTGCCATTACATTGTCCATTCCATAAACACGGGCGATACCGTCTCCTACTTGAACAATTTTTCCGGTTTCGGAAATATCAATATCAAGTTTTAATCCTTTGATCTTATCTCTCAGGATCGAACTTATTTCATCTGGTTGTATTTTCATACTGACCTCATTTCTTATTTTTTGACTTAATTTTTAATAATTTGACTAAATTGTTTTTAATAGATCCATCAATTAAAAGAAAATCTGTTGTTGCTACAAAACCACCAACTATTTCAGGATCTATCTTAGTATCTAATATTATATCTTTTCCAAGAATACTTTTTAGTTTTTCTGTAATGGAATCAAGAACATTTTCAGGTAACTTATGGGCAATTGTTAATCCAACCTTTATCTGGTTTTTTTTATCTAATATTTTATATTCAAGATCTTGCAGAATGTCTTTGATAATAACAAATCTATGCTTTTTTAGAAGAAGGTCAAACAGGTTATTCCACAGTTTTGTGTTATTAAGTTTTTGTGCCATGCTCAAAACTATGTCCTTTCGTTTATCCAGTGGATAAAGACGAGAATTAACAACATTAACAAGCTCTGGTTCTTTTTTGATTGAATTACTCATTAACTCAACATCAGCTAATATCGAATTGATCTCATTATCATCGAGACCACTTATAATAGCTTGAGAGTATCTTTGAGCAACAAGAATGTTTTTCACTTATTTTCCCTCTCAGAGATAATTTTCTTAATCAATTCTTTATCTTTATTCTCATCAAGTTTTTCTGAGAGGAATTTAGAGGAAAGTTCAGCTACCATTTCCGCTAATTCATCTTCAATATCTCCCATAACTTTAACTTTCTCAGTTTTAAGTTGATGTTCTGTATCCTGTAATATTCGTTTTTCATGCTCTTTAGCATTCTTCACGATGTCTCTTGCTTTAACTTCTGCATCACTGGTAGCAGCACCTTTCATCTTCCTGATCTCTTCTGCAGACTGTTTTAACTCATTACCTTTCTTTTCAACGAGTTTTTCTGCTTCCGTACGAGAAGCTTTTGCATCATCAAGATCTGAAGCAATTGTCTGTTGTCGCTCTTCCAGGAATTTCTTGATCGGTTTATAAAGAATCTTATTCAAAACGATCAATAAAAGCACAAAATTTAAGATCACAATAATGAGAGAATAATCTATACTAATCATAAAATCTCCAAAATTAATATTTCGCTGTTGGAAATTAAACTATCCAACTTACACTTAAAGTCAGTTTTTTAGGTTATTGCCTTAAGTTGAGAATATCAACAGAAGAGCAATAACCAATGAATAGATACCGGTTGACTCTGATACAGCCTGACCAACAAGCATTGTACGAGTAATGAGACTTGCATTTTCTGGAGAACGTGCAATTCCTTCACAAGCTTTACCTGCAACAAATCCTTCACCAACTCCAGGTCCTAAAGCACCCATTCCCATACACATTCCTGCACCTAAAAGCGCTGCAGCTTTCACAATTCCTTGTGCTAATGTAATGTTATCCATTTTTCCTCCAATATTTTTTATCTATTTTTATACTGCAAAGATCAGCAGAAAAGCAACTACAAGCGAATATATTGCTGTTGATTCCGATACTGCTGCTCCTAAAAACATTGTTCTCATTATTTTTGATCTTTCTTTAGGGAATCTTCCCATCATATCATTTGCCTTGCCTGCAACAAAACCAATTCCTGCTCCAGGTCCTATTGTTCCAAATCCAATTGCCATTCCGGCACCAAGTAAAGAAATTGATTTTAATAAAATCTTACCGATAGTAAGACCTTCCGGTTGATTTGGTACTGAATATA